>CAYXHK010000014.1:11617-17574 GCA_964464665.1 uncultured Syntrophomonadaceae bacterium | reverse complement strand
GTTCCAGGATCATCACCAGCACTGATTTGGTCATCTCCCGTAATGCCGCCCCTTTTTGGACCTGCTTGATCCCTTGCCGGACGTTCTCTTGATTTTCCGACGGCACTTTGTCCAGGATTTCTTGCCAGGCTTCGTTAAATATAACCTTCTGCCTGACTTTCCGCTGATTAAGATCCGCGGTATCCAGGGAACTGCGGATAGTCTCCAGTAAGAAGGTTGGATCTTCCCGCCACCGGGGGTTGACTATATCCAACTCATAGACCGCGCGGTGTCCGAAATCCCGCATATACCGCCGAAATGACTGTTTGAAAAGGGAGTCCTCCGGCAGCTGCTCTTCCCATCCCATGGGATCAAACTCGCGGCTGGTTAAATAGGCAACGGCTGCTTTTTCCTGACGCGCCAGCTCCGCCATTTCCATTAACTGATAGCCGTGTTCCGCGCTGGTGCTGGCTGTTTCTCCCCCTACCAGCAAGCTATTGGCCACCATACTCGTCCTGGGTCCTAAATAAGGCATTAAACTAAAGATCAGGCCAAACAGCATGGAGGAGTGATAGCCTACTAAAAAACCATACTTCTTACAATAGGCCTCCACGATGTTGCCCAAATCATCGAATTTTTTAATTAAATCCGCATCTGACTCTTTATCGATTCCCTCTCCCATCAGGTTCTGAATAGAAGCAATTACCTCGGCGAAAATCTCAGGCGCGTTAGCGGCGGCCTCCATAATTAACTGCTGCCCCTGCATCCCGCGCTGCTGTCTTTTTAAAACTTCTTCTTCCTTAAGCGGTTCCCGGTCTTCGATTTCCAGTACGGGTTGATGCCCTCCCCAAAAGGGAATAAAATCTTGGGGCATAAGTCCGCTGGAATCGTAATAAGCCCACTGCAGAGCAGAGATGTCGCAGTAGAGCCGGCCTTGAAACAAGCGGGAGAATTCCAAACCTTCCGGCATGGCGTAGCCGGATTCAAGCAAAGAAGTAGATTGGATGAGATCGATCCCCTCTTTCATTACCCGGCGATGGAGCGGCGAAAGGACCATGGGGAGCGCATCCCGGTAATTGCCATTGGACCAGACCATCGGTTTATACTTCAAGGCATCAAAGGTATAGTTCGGCACCGAAGTCACCGGCCGAGCCTGTAATAATATAAAATCCTGTCCGTCAAACGCCCATTCTACATCCTGGTGCTGCTCGCAGTCCCCCAAGGCTTCATAGATCCGAATCAGGATCAGTCCCAGTTTTACAATCTGGTCATCAGTTAGGGTCTGCCGCAAATCCGGTGCCTCAGTGGCCGTCACCAACTGGGTTCCGCCATTAGCGTTAAGCGTGGTCTTCCCCTGCTTAGAGCCGATTTTTTTGGCGACGATACGCGGCCTGAACCGGAAAGAGGAATAATCCAAATAATACGTATCCGGCTCAACTGCTCCGCTCACCACCGATTCCCCCAGACCGAAATTGGCATTGATCACGATTCGATCCGGGCGGCCGCTCTGCGGATCGCAGGTAAAAGCCACACCGGCGGATACGGCCGGTACCATTTCCATTATAACTACGGCCGGTAAGACCGCTTGGTCCGGGATGCCCATTTTGCGCCGATACGCTACGGCCGGCAAAGACCAGACCGAAGCAAAACAGCCTTTTACCGCCTCGATTACTTTATCTAGGCCGTGAACGTTGAGATAAGAATCATGCACCCCGGCAAAAGAAGCCTGGGCCGAATCCTCCGCAGAAGCCGAAGACCTTACGGCGAGCGGTTTAGCCAAAAGCCCTGAATCGGCCAGCCGGTTGTTTAATTCCGTGAGTACCTCCGGCGGAAACGCGCCAGCCTGGATCTTTTCCCGCAGCCGGGCTAGTTGGCCGGCCATATCTTCCAGGTTCTCGGTATGCACCGTCTGCGAAATTAACTTTACGATTTCTTCTAACTGGTTAAAGGCGATGAATTGGCGATAGACATCCGTAGTAAGTACTCCACCTGGGGGAACCTTAAAGCCAAAACGCGTTAAACGGGCTAAATTCCAAGCCTTTCCTCCGACCAGCTGCGTTTTTGCCCCAAAAGCTTCCTCCCAATTTAGAAAGATCTCGCTTTCACTAAACTCACTTTCACTTAAAGCTGACGTCAATATAGTCACCCCTCTCCGATATATAAAACTAGATTCTAAATTAATAAACAAATCGATTAATGAAAACCAATTCCTCTGCCCGCTTAGCTGAGTCTGGCAGCCTTACCGAGTCCGGGCAAACCAATTCCGTATAAGACCATGTCTACCAAGATAGCGATTTTTTCACTGAGCTCGAATTTGGCCGGATCATTCACCCATTCCCAGGCCATAGTTCCCCGCAGCAAATCGATATACATGACCATTAAGTCAACCGAAATGTCCGGCTTAATTTCCCCAGCTTGTTGCCCCTGACGAATAATCTCTGCCATTATGGCCTGGGTGCCGGTTTCTTCCGGTTTTTTCCCGGCCTGATAAATGTTATTAAAGCGGTAGCATAAGACTACTTTGGTTATTTCCGAATTTTGTTCTACCCACTTATAACGGTCATTCAACACCTTTAGAAGCCGTGAACGCGTATCTGGGAGGTCCCTTAAAACATCTAAGTTATATTGAAAATGCTCCTTGGAAGTCTCGCGGATATACTCATCCGCAATCGCCTCTTTGACAGGGAAGTAATTATAGAGGGTTTTACGGGCAATATCGGCTGCCTCCGCAATCTGCTCCATGGTGGTATTGTCAAATCCCTGACGGTTAAATAGCGCCATGGCAGCCTTAATGATTCTCTGTCGGCTTTCCCGTTTCTTTCGCTCTACTCGGCTCTCGCCTGCCATTTGTTCATCTTGTTCCATTTCCATGACTGCACCCCCTACATGGGTAATTGGCCTTGTCTCAACATTTTAACTACCCGCAAAGTTTATACATATTGTAGTTTTATACAGTGTATAAATATATTCTACTTACCACTTAATCAACTGTCAACAGCAAATTAACTACCTCTAAACTTTACCTGATTAACCACCAGTTCATTTGAATTATTTGCCCGCTTGACACAACCACAGATGAAAACAATTAGCTGAAAAGGCACCTTTTTCAAAAAAATCAAAGCTAAATATAACCTAAGATAATTGCGGCGCGGTTTGAACTTAACCTTTTAAAAAACTAAACCAATTAAGAAAACAACAGCTTTAATGAGCAAAAAAGCGATCCGCTTCCGGCAATCGCTTTTGTATATCTTGTATATTATCAGATTTGCTTTTTCACTATATTATTTATATCGAAATTATTTATTGAAGGTTATCCGCAGACTGACAATCTCCGGCCGGTTCCCGACACGGATCGGCGGACCCCAAGTCCCGGCCCCGGTCGAGACAATTGCCTGCAAATTGTCTTTACGCAGGTAACCCCAGTCGGTTTCGTACATTTTCTGAGTTACCAGATTCAATGGATACATTTGGCCTTGGTGGGTATGCCCGGATAACTGCAGATCGACCCCGCTTAATCGCGCTTCTTCCAGCTGCGTTGGATAGTGGTCGAGCAGGATTATCGGCAGCTGATGATCAACCCCCTCCAGGATGGCGGACAACTCCGCCTGCGGGTTGCCTGGCATCCCCCGATGTCCGCCGTTATCTCGGCCTACTACGTAAAAATGACCGTTTACCAATTGATACGTATCCCTAAGTACGGTTACCCCGGCTGCCTGAAATACCGGCACGGTTTCTTCAGCTCGGCCATCATGATTCCCTAAAACCATGTAGGTTCCCAGCGGAGGATTCAGTTCCTGCAATAACTCTCCCATGTTTTGTTCCACAAAGACCCGGGGACTGTCGTCAATCACATCCCCGGCCAAAAGAATCAGATCCGGTTTTAGGGGTCTAATCTGTTCAACGATGCCGGCTAAACGCTCCTTGCTGACAATGTTGCCTAGATGCAGATCCGAAAGCAGTACCGCCCGCAATTCCTGATTTCCATTGGTTTCCTTTGGGATATTGATGTGGTATTCCCGGACCACCGGGTGCCAGGCGTTCCAGGTGCCGTAGCTAAGCACCCCCGCCAACAAACAAAGCACAATCAACCCTAGCTTTGGCGGCGAGGGTTTGAACGCCTCCGGGATAAACTTAAACCAGTGATCCAATAAGCGCACCAGATCAATGGCGAGCAAGAATACTAAGGAGTAAAAGATGATGGCTACCGAATATGCTCCCAGCCATTCTAAGGCAACCCCTGATCCAGTACTGTTTGTGGATTGAAAAAACCGGGCTAACATAAAGGAGGATGCAAACAGGATAAACAGTACCCAGTATAAAAAGCCGAAGCCGGCTGGGATTACACTGCTAAAGGCTTGCCAGCCGCGCATACCAATATATAAGTTTATTCCCGTCCAAATCGAGAGAGCGATTAAGATAAATCCAACCATGGGCTTACCCTTTCCGGCACTGATTTAAGCTTTTAATTATCTTCAACTTTTATCTGATTTTATCTGATTATACAAAGATAACGATAATAACGGAGGTTACGGGCAAGGCCCGAGTGTTTTTAATTATCTTCAACTTTTAACTGATTATAACCGCGTTCCCCGTAAGGCTGCAACTTTTCCAGCCATTGTTGCTCCAGCTGCTTTAACGCTTCTGCTTTGTTAAAGCCGGTGTCCACTTTTTCCTCCAGTACCTCCAAAACTTCGAAAACGAAAGCCTCGGGGCCATAGTGCCGCAATTCTTCCTGCAGCTGCCGATTTTGGTGAGTGCCGTCTCTAAGCTGCATCTTGCGGCCGTTGATGGTTTTTAGATTAGGGGTGCTGACCACCAGCACTTTTTGGTTCTTAGTGTTGCGAATCAGATAAACTCCGCCTTCGGTTTTCATTTTCTTATACAATTGTTTTAATTCTTTTTTGCGTTCCATATCCGCTTCCTCTTTTTCCGTCTCGCTTTCGCTGACACTAGCTTCCATTAACCAGTATTCCCGGCCGTCCGGCGTCCGGTCCATAAATCCATATTCGATCAGCTGCCTTCTGATTGTAGCATAATCAGCCGCATAAACGGTTTTTAGCACCTCATTGACTTCTTTTTCCGAGTAGGTCCGCTGCGCGTCAAATCGCTTGGCAATTTCCCATAAGACTACCAAGCGGTTTTTTTGTTTTAAGTCAAAAGTCTTTAGGGGGCCAGTTGGTCCTTGCGGGAAGCACTTGTTTATTATTTTAGCGATCTCCTCCCCAGTCAGCCGGTAAGGACCAATGACCACGGCCTGCAGCCGGTCTGAGTTTTTAGGGGATAAATCAGCGGGATTCCGCTTATCCTGGTCCTGCAGCAACTCCATGATTACTAATAAAAGCTTAGCTTGACGGGCTTTTTCTTTAAGGGCAAAACGGTGGTTCCGAATCGTCGAGAGACTGCCGATACCCATTTCGTTTTGGATTTCCGCATTGCTTTTTCCCTGGAAGAACAGTTGCAGCAGCGTTTTTTGGTGTTCGGAAAGACCGGTGATTTTTTTGTCCAAACCCAGTAAAAAATCAAAAACCGAGCCGTGTTTTTTCTGGATGTGCGTCTGCATCATCTTTTCCGCCGTGTAAAGCAGGCCCTCATGGGGATAGACAATCCCCTTTTCGGTTCGGTTTCCGCAAAGCAGACATTGATAAACCGAGTCATCTTCCCTATACCCGCGTTTCAGCTCCGCTAAGGAAGCCTGCCAGAACCCCTCTGAATTAAACATCTTTTACCCACCATCTTTCCCCTAATTCTTCTCCAGTATATCAGTATCACCAAATACATTGATGCCGGCGTTGGTTTGTTGTGTTGATCCTCGAACCTCGTAAACGAACACACCCAAATATTAATAAACAAAGTTTTTTCTCGCTTGGGAGTTATTCCTTTACCCAGTACTGGCTGCCGTCGGGACGCCGGGCCAGCAGATCATGTTCAATTAAATACCTTCTCAGAGTAATGTAATCCTCGTAATAAACTTTAAGGGG
>CAYXHK010000014.1:0-11605 GCA_964464665.1 uncultured Syntrophomonadaceae bacterium | reverse complement strand
CATTGATTTCCTTCTCCTTATAAAACCGGCCCTTTTCCAATTGGCCGGCAATATACCGCAGCGTCTGGAGGCTTTCCTCGGTTAATTGGAAAAGCTGTCCATCCGCACAATCCATCTTGGTTTCCAGGATAACTTGTGGGTTTGATGGTTCAAGCGGTTCTGCGGATTGGGGCATGTGGTCGCGGTTTGTATCCCGCTGCCGAAAACTTAACTCGGGCCTGGCTGCCATCTTGCTCATCCTTTCTTTACACTGTTTTTTATTTCCTCTTTATTCGCTTTTATATTTCTATCGTTTCCGCAAAGAATTATTGATTATTATAAAATTGAGATTTAGCTTAATCCTTTAAAAAATGTGCAAACAAGAGTTTTCATAAACGAAACAAATAATCGACTAAATTTTTATAGACATTTTATATTTTTGTTTATATAATGTCAATATAAATTATGCGGAGGATTAATTTATGGAGCAGCCGGTAGCGGATCATTTGCGAAAATGCTTAAAGATAGTTTTTGTCGGTTATAATCCAAGTTTGCGCTCTGGAGAAACTGGGCATCACTTTGCCAATGCCACCAATCGTTTTTGGAAGGTGCTCTATTTGGCCGGGCTTACGCCCCGGGAATACAAACCGCAAGAAGATGCCCTTTTATTAGAACTCGGCTACGGTCTTACCAATATCGTGTCCCGGCCAACGCGGGCAGCGGCGGAAATAACCCGCGAAGAATACCAGGCCGGAAGGCTGATCCTAAAAAACAAGCTGGAACTCTTTCGGCCCGATACCGTTTGCTTCGTCGGCAAAGGGGTCTACCAGGAATACAGCGGTCAGCGTCAGGCAGCCTGGGGGTTTCAGCCCCAGCCAAGCATAGCCGGGGTGCAGGACTTTGTGGCCCCTTCAACCAGCGGTTTAGTACGGATGCCCCTCAAGGAGTTACTCGAAATCTACCGGCAGCTGCGACAGCCCGATGCTGTCTAAGCAGATATGCGGCACAGACTTGGGAGCAATTATTTCAAATGAACTACCCCCACTTACGCTTCGCTAAGAGGTGGGAGCTTCCTGATTCATCGACCAGAGCCCTTGACTCGTAAGTCTTAGGTCTTACACGTTCATCCCCAGGCGCAGTCCAAAAAATTTATTTAAAAGATAAGCGCGCGCCGGGATGTTGCGATTGACGGTAAGTCCAGTTAAGGTTACAATCAAAGTGAACGTTTGTACACTTTGATTTGACTCCCAATTTACTCACCTTAATTTGCTTATCTCTACAATCACTTACGTTCTATTTTACTTATATTAAAATCACGTGCGCTGAACTTATTTATTCTAAATCAACTAACCTAGTCGGCAAGTATAGTTTACCAACCAAAAAACAGAAAGGATGAAAGATTGATGAAAAAGGTGCTCGGCTTGGTCATTTCCCATCGCAAACTGGGGAACAGCGAAATATTAGTCAAAGAGATCATGCGCAGCATCCCCGAGGAGTGCAGCTTAGAACTGCTTCGTTTAACCGACCTAAAGATTGACCCATGCAAAGCCTGCTACCGCTGCCTGCAGCCCGATACCCCCTGCCCGACTAAAGACGACTTCAACTACGTAATGGATAAAATAAAAGCCGCGGATGCGTTGATTATTGGTTT
The DNA here is from genome assembly GCA_964464665.1 of uncultured Syntrophomonadaceae bacterium. Lineage (GTDB taxonomy): Bacteria > Bacillota > Ch66 > Ch66 > Ch109 > CAYXHK01. Next base: position 9,975 of record CAYXHK010000014.1, on the reverse strand, counting down.
GCCGGTCTATATCCTGGGGCCGCACGGATACTACAAAATGCTGATTGACCGTCTGTTGGGCGCTGAGAACTATGCCCAGTATACTGAAGGAAAACCATGCGTAATTGTCAACTCTTACGGCCTCCAAGGGTGGCAAGGATACAGCAAGGCTGCGGCCTTGACGCTGCCCCGGTTTTTAAGGATGAAAGTAATCGATTGCTGGCAGGTCCAAGCTGCTTTGCCGAGCGAGTCGCTGCTCAACCCGGCTAATATGGAATATGCTCGCAGCTTGGGCCGCGACCTGTTTAGCAACCGTGAACACGCTCCCGGGGTCCGAGATTGTCCGCTTTGCGGTTCGGATTTATTCCGGCTGCTGCCTGACCGGAAGGTGGAATGTCCAATCTGCGGCGCTCAAGGGGTACTAAACAGCGACAACCAGCCCGACTTTACCGACTCGGTTTACTGTCGCTTTTCCCGCCACGAAATGGAGGAACACTTTAAAGTATGGCTGGTAGAGATGAAAAACAAGTTTTTAGCGGAAAAAGATAATTTAAAGGAAGTCCAAAAAGGTTATAAAGACCTGGATTGGTGGAACAAACCTCAAGTCTGAGTTTAAGTCAGGGGTTAAATAGGTCAAATAACCTGACTATTGGCGATTAAGTTGATGAAACGATAAATCGGGCAAGGCCGGTTTTCAGCCTAAAATATCCGCTGAATATCTGCGACAATGCAAAAAACAACGACAGGGAAGAACGAACAATGAGTCTGCTAACTATAGAAAACATAGTCAAGGGATATCGAAACCAAAACGTCCTAAATGGCGTCAGTTTAAGGGTGGAAAAAGGCGAGCGCCTGGCCTTGGTAGGTCCTAACGGAGCGGGCAAAACTACTTTGCTGAAAATTGCGATGGGACTTATAAGCAGCGATGAAGGCAGTGTTATCACCGCCCGCAATATCAAGGTGGGCTACCTTAGTCAGGATTTAAAGGATCTTGCCTCTACGGAAAAAAACACCGATACGTCTTTGCATTATGAAAAGGTCTACCGCTACGAGCAAAAACTGCGGGAACTGGAAAAGGAACTGGCAGCACAAAGCCAGGATTCCGATTCCGCTGCCTATAAGCATCTAATGGCGGAGTATTCCCGGCTGTTGCAAATCTACGAATCTATGGATGGCTACACCATTGAAACGAAAATTAAAAAAATCCTGCTCGGGTTGGGCTTGCGCCAGGAAACGCTCGGCACTCCGCTCGAAAAACTGAGCGGCGGCGAAAGAATGCGGGTATCCGTAGCCCGGATTCTTTTAGAGGAACCCGACCTGCTGATTCTCGACGAACCGACCAATCATTTGGATCTGCAAGCCACCGAATGGTTTGAGAGTTTCCTTAAAAAATTTGAAGGCGGCATCCTGCTCGTCTCCCACGATCGCTATTTCCTGGACCGGATCGCCACCCGGGTAGCGGAACTCGATAAGGGCAGTCTCTTGATTCGCAGCGGCAATTATTCCAACTTTATGGAGCATAAGAAACAGCTTAGCCAGTTTGTATTAAATGAGCAAGCTCGCCTAAAGTGGACCATAAAAAATGCCCATGAAACCGTTCAGGGTTTAAAAAGTCAACGCAAGATCAAGGCCATAAAAAGCCGCGAAAAGGAGATCCAAAAACTTAATGAGGAGCTAAAGGTAAACCTGGAAGCGATTAAAAAGCAGGATCATCTTTTCCAGGCCGAGGGACCAAAGATCGCGTTCAAAAAAATCAAGCATGTCAGCAAGGATATCGCCCGGGCTGAGGACTTAGGTAAAAGCTTTGGCGCGGTATCTCTGTTTTCCGGCGTCAACTTTCACATCCGCGGCGGCGAAAAAATTGGCATTATCGGTGCCAACGGCTGCGGCAAAACCACCCTCATCAATTTGCTGTTGGGAAAAGATCAGGTCTATCAAGGCTCCCTTCGGCTTGGCGAATGGGTAAAGTATTCCTACATGGGACAAGAAATTCTTTTTGAGAATGATAATCTGACCATGCTGCAGCTTATTTTAGCTAAGGCTGATTTTCAGGAAGGCGAAGCCCGAAATTATTTGGCCCGGTTTCAGTTTTATGGGGATGAAGTGCAGAAAAAAATCTGTGTACTGAGCGGCGGAGAGCACGCCCGGCTCTATCTGGCCTGCGTGATGCTGGAGAACGCCGACTGCCTGATCCTGGATGAGCCCACCAATCATCTGGATGTAGCTGCCCGGGAAGCGGTAGAAGCTGCCGTCAGGGAGTTTAAAGGGACGCTCATTGCCGTTACCCACGATCGCTACTTCTTAACCCATTGCGTCGAAAAAATCTACGCAATCGAAGATGGACGGTTAAGCATCTGTGACGGGAACTACGATTTTTTTAAACAGATTAAGGATGGAATTAACGGGGAAGGCCAATCCGAAAAGATGGACCGGCCCGGGGAAAAACCCCAGCCGGCACCGATTCAAAGCCGAAACCGCCCAAAAAGCGATTACCGCAGCGAGCATAAAAAGAAGAATCAACAAAAGAATACGGAGAAACAAAAACAAAATCTGGCGGCGCAGATTGAGTTGGAAATAACTGAACTTGAGGGCAAAATAAAAGAACTGGAGAACTTATTTGACCAAACTACCCCCCGGGAAAAATATCAGGAATACGACGAACTGTTAAAAGAAGTGGATCGGCTCTATCATAATTGGAGCGAACTGGCAACTTAAGCCTGGCGGCTAACTTTTAGCTGGGATTAAATGAATTAAGCCGGATCAGATGGATATTAAGCGACATGGTCAGGTCGCTCAGGGTTACAAATGACTGGGTCATAAATGGTTGGTTATAAAAATTTTTTAGCTTTTATTTCCCCTCCAGAATTTCCCTGATTACTCCTACGTAAAGTTTACCTTCATGCTGTTCCAGTCTCTTGCAGATATCTTTGATGAACAAGTTGTTTTCAAGCAGCTTGGCCTTCAGGTCCGCCCGTATTTTAGCCAGGCCGGTTTCCGCAAGATCCCTCTCTTCGAAAATCCTGGCTTCAATCGTATCGGAGTAAACAAAGGTATTTATGTACTCCCCTTTTACTCTGATCCAGAGCCCATCCTGATCATTTTCAATGAATTCACCTTCTTTTACCACGCCGTCGAAAATATCAACATAAAACAGCTTGCTAAGTTGTTTATCCATGCTTATGGCCATTCCTTCCGTTTCGCTTTAAAAAATGGATTTAACCTGCCTTTATAATAAACTAAATGCTATAATAAATAAATATTCTGATAGATTATGCTATGCAGAGATGTTGGAAGTTGGAAAGGGAAGATTTATTTGCTGCCGAAAAACGCTGCTGCCGAAGGAATCAAAGAAGCTATCCCTATTGTTTTGGGCTATGTGCCACTCGGCTTTGCTTTTGGGGTTTTAGCCAACGAGACCGGTCTATCAGTCCTTGAAGCAACCTTTATGTCTTTAATGTGTTTTACTGGAGCGGGGCAGTTTATTGCGCTGGGGTTTTTAGCCGTTGGGGGCTCGTTTATAACCATAATATTAGCTAATCTGCTGGTTAATGTACGTTATACCTTGTTTTCAACCTCCCTGATCCCTTATCTTAAGATCCTGCCCACTAAATGGGCGACGCTCCTGATGCTCGGCTTGACCGACGAGACGTATGCCATCTCCATGGTGCACTACCAACAAAAACCGGCCAGCTTGCCCTATGTTGCCGGGCTAAACCTGACCGCCTACGCTTCCTGGGTTATAAGCAGTATGCTCGGCGCGGCCTTTGGCTTTCTAATTACTGACCCCGCCAGATTTGGCTTGGATTTCGCGCTTCCCGGCATGTATGCCATCCTCCTGGTGCTGGTGATCTCCAACCGGAGGCACCTCGCGGTTGCTTTGATCTCGGTGGTTATCTGTTTGATGTTAGCTTTTCTCTTTCCGGTTATGCTCAGTAATTTATCCAATATTATTGTCGCGGCTGTGCTGGCCGCTACGGCAGGAGTGTTTTTTAAACGATGAGAGCTGAAATATTCTGGTTAATCATTGGCATGTCCTTGGCCACCGCGCTTCCGCGGATCTTGCCGGTCGCCATCTTTTCCCGATTCGAATTCCCCGAAAAGATGCGCGAGTGGCTGTCTTATATTGCCCCAGCCGTACTGGGGGCCTTGCTGGCCGTCAGTATATTGGCCCCTCAGGGGATCATGGAGATCAGTATCCATAACCGGTTTATCTGGGTCTTTGTCCCCACCATGCTGATTGCGGTTTTAACCCGCAGCCTCTTTTACACCCTGGTGGTCGGGATTGGTCTGATGGCCACAGCCAACTGGTTTGTGGGAATCTAGCCTAGCCTTGATTGAAATTGATGTCCATAGTCAGCGAAAATGACTTAATTCTGGATTTATTGCGTCCGGGCGGGTAAAACTTATATAATATTAAAGTATAGTCAGCTTTAGCAGCTCAAAACGGTTTAATTTAGCGGGGATACGAATACTACATAAGATACGAGGTGAATGCTGAGCATGGAAAGCAAACCCCCAAAAGGTGGACCGATGGAAAAAATCTACGCTGCCTTAGCCATTATCATCGGCGTCTCGCTTCTGATCGCTGTTTTTGGCCAATGGATCGTCATCGATGACCCGATACCTCCGGGTACCACGGTTTATGTAAAGGACGAGTCCAAAGTATATTATGCGCCCCCTTATATTTTAGGCAATAAATACCCAAGCGAGCTGGATGTCAGCGACCTGCGGGCCATGCCGGTTGCCGAAGCGGAGGCCAGTGGATTCCAGGCAGATCCGCAGTGTGTGGAAATGGGGTACTTTAAGGAGCGATACAACTTAAAGGATAGAATTTTAATTAAAATAGGTTTGGTGGAACCCGAACCAAGCAGATGGAATAAAGACGGTTCCTGGAACTGGTAGGGGAACTGCCAACGGAATGATCGCGGTTTAATAAATAGATTATCGGGAGAAAAATAAGCATGCAGGAATCCTTTGAAAAATTAGGGTTAATGGAGGACTTGATTATCGGGCTGCGTAAAGCGGGCCTTACCCTTCCTACACCCATCCAAGCCCAGGTTATCCCCTTAACACTGCAAGGCCAAGATGTTATTGGCCAGTCACCGACCGGAACCGGCAAGACCCTGGCCTATCTGCTCCCTCTGTTCCAAAAAATTGATCCGGGCAGACGGGAGATGCAGGCGCTGGTGCTCGCGCCGACCAACGAGCTGGCTATCCAAATCAAGCGGCACGCGAAAGCTTTAGCCGCCGATTCCGGTTTGCCAATCCGGACGGCAGCCATAATCGGCAAGGTGAACGTACCCCGCCAAATTGAAAGGCTGAAAGAAAAACCCCAGCTGATCGTAGGCACCACCGGCCGAGTCTTAGAACTAATCCGCCTGAAAAAAGTTACCGGCCACACCCTAAAAACGATCGTGCTGGATGAAGCAGACCGGCTGCTCGACGAAACCAACTTAGAACAGGTAAAAGCGATAATTAAAACAACCTTGAAAGAACGTCAATTAATGTGCTTTTCCGCTACCCTGACCCCGGCCGCCCTTTCAAAGGCCGCCGAACTGATGCGGGAGCCGCGGATGATTAAGATTGGCGGCCCGGCTAAAGCGGCGGCTGCGGATAAGGTTAGCCACCGCTACCGGATAACCGAACGCCGGGATAAAATCGAAGCGCTGCGAAAACTGACCGGCCGGCTTAAGATTGAGCGGGCCTTAGTGTTTGTTAATCGAAGCTATGATATTGAAAACACCTTGGCCAAATTGCTTTATCATGGACTGCCTGCGGCCGGGATTCACCGCAGTTTGCCAAATCCGGAAAGGCAAAAAGCAATCAACGATTTCCACACCGGTAAAATCCAGCTGTTAGTGGCAACCGACTTGGCAGCGCGCGGCTTGGATATCCCGGAATTAACCCACGTTATAAATTTGGACTTGCCAGAAAGCCCCCAGGTTTATCTGCACCGGGCCGGCCGGACCGGCCGCGCCGGGCAAAGCGGCACCGTTATCTCGCTTGTTACCCCGCGGGAAGCCGCCACCATCAAAAAATACGGCCAGGCCCTAAAAATAGAGGTCCTGGCGTTAACTTAGACTTATGATAATTTAAATAATTAACCAATCCTTGGAAAATTAAATTAATCCTTAGAATTATATACTTGTTCCTTGGAATTAATTTAATTTTTACCGCATAATCCTTACGGTTTTCGATCCACCTGCCAGCCTTGCCGCAGGTGATTATTATTGCAAAAAGGGCGATGGCTGGTCAGCCCGCAGCGACAAAGCACAAACCGACTGCCTTTTTGCAGCTGCTGACCATCGATATCGTCGATGATTACCGGTCCCTCGATTAAGAGCGGTCCGTTGGCCACTACCCTAATTTTTACCGGGGCGGCTTCATCCTGCTGATACTGCAGCCAGCCCACTCCCTTGGCCATCTCCGGATTCACCTGGGAGCCTGGCGGCAGCGAATATTTTAAGGCGCCAGAGGGACAGCGGTCAATCGTTTGGATAATTTCTTCCGGGGCGGCGCCCTCCAAACTGACCCAAGGGCGGCGATCCATATCGAAAACCTGGGGCGAAAATTTCAGACACTTTCCAGAATGGGAGCAAAGGTTTGGGTACCAGTGCACCACAATTTCGTCGTTGCGGTACTCTTTGGATTTAGACCCAACCGGCGGCTTATCCGCCGCGTTTGCTGCATCACTCATTTTCTCGAAAAATTCCTTGCCCTGCAAGCAAAGCGGGCAAGTCCAATCCTCCGGCAACTGCTCAAAAGGAGTACCGGGTGCGATTCCGGCTTCGAGATCACCCACTGCTGGATCATAAGTGTAACCGCACACTTGACAAACGTACTTCGCCGCTTTATCGTTCATTTTCTTTTTGACCCCTCCGTATTTCATCCAAGTTCAAACCGACTACTTGTCTAAAACCAATTCAAGCTAAACAGGCTTAAAAGGAGAACACCGCATCAAAAACATCTTCCGGGAACATCTCCCCGGCTGATGCGGTTCTTCACTAACCAATCAGCCGGCCGTGATCAATTTTCAGGCAGCAGTCTTCAAACAAAACCTTTGGCGCTTCTTTAGCGTGCTCCAGACCGGCTGGGCAGGTCAAACCCAGTTGCAGCCAGATGGTCTCCAGGCCTAAAGCCAATGCTTCATTGATGACTTCTGGCAAGTCTTCTTCTTTACGAAACACATCCACAATGTCTACCGGGAAAGGAATCGACTTCAGGTCCGGATAAGCTGTTTCCCCTAAGACCGACTGCAGCCGAGGATTCACCGGGATTATGCGGTAACCGTTATCCTGCAAGTATTTAGCGACCCGGTAACTGGCCCGTTGCGGCTTGTCGGATATACCCACCACCGCGATAGTCTTGGCTCTCTGTAAAATCTCCTTTTTCTTTTGATCAAGCGTCAGTTGTCCGTTTTCCATTCTTTCCGCCCCCTTATTAAAATTGTGGAGTATTGACGGTCCTACGTTTGTTAAACTCTAACCTCGGCCTGAAACGAATAGGTTGGCTAAGCGGTTGACGACTGCTCCACCGGCTTCTAAACTGCTTGCCGTAAAGCCTAAACTTCTGGCTGTGATAAGACTGAATCCTCCAGCAAGCGGCGATTCCGCAGGTATAAGCCAATATCTGTGCTGACCATGATCCCATTCAAAAGATAAAGATAAATAACCTGGTCATAATTGTATAAGAGCTTATGCATAATGCCGGAAATATAGCCGGTTAAAACAATGATCAAAAAGAATAGACTTTTGCCTTGGATAGATTTCGACTTGAAAGATTTATAAATCGAAAATGGCCAGGCCGCCCCAAAGCAAAGCAACATTACGGCTTCAAAAACGCTCATCCAGATTCTCCTTAAATACCTAAATTTAAAAAAGAGAGCTTAATGCCAGTCCAACTTAAAGAGCGTATGCTTTCACTCATTCTGATATAATGATCCATCTTAAAGATAATCTAAAGAGATGAATAATAGGATGATCACTATAATTGAACAGCTGGGTTGATCGCCACCAACCCAGACAAACCTTACTCTATTATTGACAAAAACCGATCCCGGGTCAAGGTTTCTTTATTCGTCTCCGCTTGCGCCCGAATAGATTCCCCGGAAACCGCCGCGGCCCCCCTCCTGAATTTCTCTCTGAAAATAATACATAATAATTTAAGGAGATACATTCAACTAATTAATTTTATATGCTAAAATTACAATTTGGATAGAGAGGTAGTTATTTATTAAGTTGCTGACCCACAGCATTAATGGGGAGGAAAAGTATGCCAAAACGAATCGACATTGACAAGGTTCTGATTATTGGATCCGGCCCAATCATAATCGGACAGGCCTGTGAATTTGACTATTCCGGCACCCAGGCCTGCAAAGCTCTGCGGAAATTAGGCTACCAAATTGTTCTGGTAAATTCCAATCCGGCCACGATTATGACCGACCCGGAAATTGCGGATATAACTTATATTGAACCATTGAACGTAAGCAGTCTGGCGGCGATAATTGCCAAGGAACGTCCGGACGCGGTGCTGCCCAATCTGGGCGGCCAGTCAGCGCTGAACTTATGCTCGGAACTAAACAAAGCCGGCGTTTTAGAAAAATACGGGGTTCAAGTAATTGGGGTGCAGATTGACGCGATTGAGCGCGGCGAAGACCGCATTGCCTTTAAAGAAACGATGAAACGGCTGAATATTGAAATGCCCCGCAGCGAACCGGCCTATAGTGTTTTAGAAGCCGAAAAAATAGCCGCGAAACTCGGCTACCCGGTGGTGATCCGACCCGCTTACACCATGGGGGGCACCGGCGGCGGTCTCGTTTATAACGTCGAAGAGTTAAGGACTATCGCCAATCGCGGGATTGCCGCCAGTATGGTGGGTCAGGTCCTGGTGGAAGAATCCGTGCTCGGCTGGGAAGAACTCGAGTTGGAAGTGGTACGCGACGCGAACAATAAAATGATTACGGTTTGTTTTATCGAAAATATTGATGCCATGGGCGTCCACACCGGGGATTCCTTCTGCGCCGCTCCGATGTTGACGATCAGTCAAGAGCTGATGCAGCGCCTGCAAAAATATGCCTATGCCATAGTCGAAGCGATTGAGGTGGTCGGGGGAACCAACGTGCAGTTTGCCCACGATCCCAAAACCGACCGCGTCGTAATTATTGAAATCAATCCCCGAACCTCCCGTTCCTCCGCTTTAGCCTCCAAAGCCACCGGCTTCCCCATTGCCATGGTTTCCTCCCTGCTGGCTGCCGGTCTGACCCTGGACGAAATCCCCTACTGGCGGGAAGGCACCTTGGATAAATACACCCCTTCCGGGGATTACGTCGTGATTAAATTCGCCCGCTGGGCCTTTGAAAAGTTTCCGGGCGCCGAAGATAAATTAGGGACGCAGATGCGGGCCGTGGGCGAGGTCATGAGCATCGGCAAAAACTATAAAGAAGCCGTGCAAAAAGCCGTCCGCTCCCTGGAGATCAATCGTTACGGCTTCGGTTTTGCCAAAGACTTTAACCAAAAGTCTCTGGAGGAATTGCTCTCCCTGATTGCCGAGCCGACGAGCGAACGTCATTTTATTATGTATGAAGCCCTGCGCAAAGGAGCCGATATCGAGCACCTTTACCGCTTAACCCATATTAAGCCGTGGTTTATTGAACAGATGAAAGAATTGGTTGACCTGGAAGAAACCATCCTTAAATATAAAGGCGGCATTTTGCCCGACGACCTGCTGATCCAGGCCAAAAAGGACGGTTTTGCGGATCGTTATTTAGCCCGGCTTTTAAATCAGCCGGAAACTGAGATTCGGCAGCGCCGAACCGAACTGGGTATAGTTGAAGGATGGGAAGCCGTGCCGGTCAGCGGAGTAGAAAACGCCGCCTACTACTTCTCCACCTACAACGCCCCCGATCAAACCGCCGCAACTACGGGGCGGCCCAAAGTAATGATCCTAGGCGGCGGGCCTAACCGAATCGGCCAGGGGATTGAATTTGACTACTGCTGC
>CAYXHK010000013.1:0-18556 GCA_964464665.1 uncultured Syntrophomonadaceae bacterium | reverse complement strand
CATTCCCGGTTGAACCGGGGTTACGCAGGAAGCCGCCAGTAAACGGCTGCCCTCTATCTCTACAACGCATAAACGGCAGGCTCCCAGTTTACTCAGCTCCGGGTCGTAACAAAGTGTAGGGATATTAATCCCTGCCTTTTCGGCCGCTTCAAGCACCGTACTCCCAGCCGGTGCTTCTACTTCTTTTCCATTTATAGTAAGTTTTATTGGTTCCGTGCCCATTTACCCTGCCTTTCCATAGCGAAGAATATTTTCTTATCTTTAACTAGGTCTCCTGATTATGTTTCCCCAGCTTAAAGCAGTGTATCCGCGTAATTGAATACGCGATGATCATTGCGCCGCTGATTGCTGTATTTAGTATAGACAGGCGGGAGAAAAAAATAAAAGATTTAATGTAAATATTGCTATTTATTAACAGGGATTACTGACATAAGACGAAAATAAAATCGATTTATCCCCAAACCTGATGCAAGAGTCAGACAATTATGCTAAAATTATATCTGTAATGCGCAGCATTCTTGGTCAATTTTTTTATTCCTGAATTGTTGTATTAAAACCCAATGTTAATCCTGGTCAACTGCGTTAAGGGTACAGCCAAATGCAGTGGTTTTATTCTTATGTTTTCGCCCGAACACAAAATTTAGAGGGGGGTATTCAGTAATGTCAGAAGAAATACGTTGGATCAAAACGCATTGCGCCCGGAATGATCACGGTGGCTGCGGCTTGCTGGTGGGGGTGCAAGACAATCGCATTGTACAGATCAAAGGTGACCCCGAAGGATACCTGAATCATGGATACACCTGCTTCAAAGGCCGCGCCTCGGCAGAACGGCTGACCCACCCTGATCGCCTCAAATATCCCTTGAAGCGGGCTGGTAAACGCGGCGAGGGGAAATGGGAACGGGTTTCCTGGGACGAAGCCCTAAATGAAACAGCCGCCGGTCTGCTGGAGATCAAAGAAAAATATGGAGCCAGGGCTGTAGGGTTTGGGGTTGGTATGCCTAAAGGACTGGAGCATTTTATTCTGATCCGGCTAGCCAACATTTTCGGCTCCCCCAACGTGATTGCTTCGCAGGATGTATGTCATGCCCCCCGAGAAGTCACTGGGGTACACACCTGTGGTTTTTACCCGGTCGCAGACCTGCATAATCCAACCGGCGCCATTCTTTCCTGGGGCAGTAACTCCCTGGACACCAACGAAGAAGGACAGATCGGCGGTCTGGTTCTGGAAAACCTGAATAAGCATAAAGAAACTAAGCTGATCGTAGTCGACCCCCGTCGCACCGAATTGGCGGCCAGAGCCGACCTTTGGCTGCAGCTGCTGCCGGGAACCGGTCCCGCTCTCGCTTTAGCTTTTTTGAATGTGATTATTGAAGAAGGCTTATACGACCAGGAGTTTGTCGCTAGTTTCACCTATGGCTTTGAAGACCTGGCTGAGCACGTAAAACAATACACCCCGGAAAAAGTCGCGGAAATAACCACGGTTCCCGCTGATCTGATCCGCCAGGCAGCGCGGATGTACGCCAAAGCCAAACCGGCTACGCTGATGTGGGGCAACTCAGTTGAACATACGGTCACTGTTTTTGACTATACCCGTTCCCTGGTTTGCTTAATGGCCATAACCGGCAATCTGGAAGTCCCCGGCGGCAATGTCAATGCCCATGACCCCAAAATAGCGGGACTGGGCGAGTATGTTAATGCCAAAATGGTTCCCACTAAGGCGAAGGATATGATCAGCGCCCATTACCGGATTATCCCCCGCCTGATGACCGTAGCCCCAGCTTTTTTTAGGAAGGCGATCCTCGAGGGAGTCCCCTATCCGGTCAGAGGTTACTACGGGATGTGTACCAATCCGATGATAAATTGGGCGGACAGCAGCGTTACTTATGAAGCTTTTAAGAGCCTTGATTTTATTGCCATGGCTGATCTTTTCATGACCCCAAGCACCTCCATGGCGGACATAGTATTCCCAGTAGCCCACCAGTATGAGATGAATGACATCGGCCACTACGGAATCGGTCACGGGATGATCCTGGCCCGACCCAAAATTGTCGACCCGCCGGGAGAATGCTGGCCGGACATGAAGATCATGAATGAGATAGGCAAGCGCGTCTCCGACCCGCAGTTGTGGCACGATGATCACGAAGAATTCCTGGAGGATTTGCTGCGGCCCGCCGGTCTGACTTATGCCGAATTCGTGGAAAAGGGTTATCTCAAAGGACCCGACCGTTTCAGATCATATGTAGAAAAAGGCTTTAGAACCCCTACCGGCAAGGTAGAGTTAAAACTGAGTGTCGCGGAGAAATTTAAACTGAAACCCCTGCCCGAGTATAATGTTCCGGCTAAGGAAAAAGACCCGACTTATCCATTGACCTTGATGACCGCCAAGAGTCCCAATTTCCTGCTTTCATCGTACAGATGGGTTGAGAAGTATCGGCAAAGAGAACCCCATCCCTTCGTTGATATCCACCCGGAAACCGCGGCTGCCTATGGAATCCAGGACGGAGACACCGTCATTATTAAAACCAAAAATGGAGAGATAGAACAAGTAGCGCGCCTTACGGACAAGGTAATCCCGCAGGTAGTCTGCGCTGCTTTAGGCTGGTGGTTCCCCGAAGGAAACCCCGCCGAACAATATGAATGGCGCAAATCTAACTTAAATATGCTGACCTCGATTGACGAATTAGGCAAAGAGTTTGGTACCCCAAACCTGAAAAATCTGCCCTGTCAAATTTCTAAAAAAATAAAGAGCGTTTCCTAAAACCGGCTTATTAAAGGCAAAACATAAGGCTTAAAACGACCTTAGGCTAAAACAAAACAATAGATTGGATTAGCAATCAAATCAAAAAGAAACTCCCCTGTAACAAGGGGAGCTTCTTTTTGATTTAATTGCTGATTGAGTTCCAGAGTACTGTTTTTAAAATCTATAAGCGATGCTTAATCTTCAAACCGTTTAGTCTTCGTGAATTCTCTGAAACACATTTTCTTAAAACATTTCTGACTATAAATAAACTACTGCCAGCAAAGTATGTTAAAGCGGGCAATAACTAAAACTAGGGTTAATATCTTAATTATTAGAATCCTGAAAGGAGAATTATTTCCATGATCCTTAAAGATCGGATAGCAATCATTACGGGAGGCGCCACCGGCATCGGTGAAGCCACCGCCCTGCTCTTTGCCGAACAAGGCGCTAAGGTGGTTATCGCCGACTACAATGCTGAACAGGGAATGCGGACCGCAGAGAATATCAGACATCAGGGCGGAGATTCGCTATTTGTTAAAGTCGATGTTTCCTCCGGGACTGAGGTTCAGCACATGGTTGAGGAAACAGTAAAGCATTTTGGCACCGTGGATATCCTTTTTAGTAATGCAGGCATCGGCACTCAGGGTTCAGTAGCCGAATTGCCCGAGGCGGAGTGGGATCGGGTAATCAATATTAACCTAAAAGGTGTTTATTTAGGAGCCAAATCGGTATTACCCATCATGGTGGCGAAAAAAAGGGGAGCCATTATAAACAATGCCTCCATTCTCGGTCATGTAGGATTTCCAGCTACCCCAGCCTACAATGCCGCCAAAGGCGGAGTAATCCTGCTTACCCGCAACCTGGCACTCGACTATGCTCCCTATAATATCCGGGTTAATGCGGTTTCCCCCGGCTTCATTAAAACACCTATGGTAATGAGCGGTCTATCCGAAGAGATCCAGCAGGAATTGGCTAAAAGCCACGCGCTGGGTCGCCTGGGAAATCCGGATGAAGTAGCCCAGTGTGTATTATTCCTGGCTTCTGACGCTGCTTCGTTTGTTACGGGGATCAGCTTATTGGTCGACGGAGGCTATACGGCCAGGTAAACTGGGGTCAAACAGCTAATCTGCCTTATTCAGATTTTCTATGCAGTATCATCACATTCTGCCGCTTCAAATGAAGGGTTCCCCAGGTGCCGAGGTTAAACATATGGAAAATGAGGCCGTCTAAAAATTTTAAGGCCGTAGAAAAAGCATGAGCACGAAACAAATATGTTCCGTGCTCATGCTTTGTTAACCTAGATTACTAAGGCTTATTCTTATTACTTTAGTTCATCTGGTTGTTCTTTTTAGCCTGCTCGGAGAACCAGAGCTCAATAGCAAAGTTTAAAGGCAGTGTCCTTATATCTTCCCACCGATAATCTTGCACCAATTTTTCGCGAGCGTCGATTTCTTTGAAGTATTGTCCGCAAAGCTGACAGACAGACATTTCTATGCCGGGGAATTTTTCATTCTTCAGGAACAATTGCTGTTTTGCATCTCCGCTCCCGCAGAATAAACATCCAGTCCGTTTTACCGGCCATTCAAAGTTACACGAAAGGCAGTGCATTACTCTGGCTCCATTGGGCGGGGTCAGAACCGCTAATGTGGGAACTTCTCCACAGACTGGGCAAATGAAACCACCCTGGGCATTATCCGATAATTTAGAGCTTTCCGTTGGGAGTTTTTGCTCGTTAACCATGTCTCCAGCCAGTTGGGCAACCCCGCTGATGGCCATTTGTAAGCGGGCGGACATTTCTGAATCCAGCTCGTTTACAATTTGGCTGTTTTTCAATCGTTCCCATATTTCCTGGAGATCCGAATCTGCTACTGCTGCCCCAGCCGCTTGATTTAACTTTTGCCAAAGTTCAATCACTGCTTGGGCGGGCAGTTCCGCAATCGCTAAATACGGAGGATTGTCAGCCAGACTAAACTGCTGAAGCCAATAGCTACCGCGTTCTTGCTGCCAATGCTCAACTTCCTGTTTCAAAAGCTGATACTTTTGATAAGCTTGTTCCAGTTCTTGGTCATCTGGAGTGGCTGAATTGCTTTTATTGTTCATCAAAATCTCCCCTCACCTAAGCCGACCATAACGGATGCTTTATTTTTGGTGATTTCATTATACCCTATACCCCTAAGTTTGAACCAGGCGTTTAATTCGTTTTCCCGTCGTTATTTGACTTTGTCATACCATTGCTTATGATGGTGCTCGGCCCAGTCTGAACGAACCGTACCTTTCCACATACCCCAGAAAGACTCACCGGATCCAGGATGGAAAGAACCCAGGTAAGCATGCATAAACACCATGCAGGTGGCTATGATCATGCAGATATCATGGATCGGGTAAGACCACTGAACCATCCAGATCGGAAAAGAACCCTTAAACCACATGATATAACCACTGATCGCCAAAAGAACACAAGAAGTGGTAGTTACCACCGAGTTCATCTTTTCACCGCCGTTAAACTTGGTTTGCGGCGGAATTTTCACCTTAAATCCGAAGAATTCCAGAGGAAACACCATCAAAAAGCCGATGTCGTTCTTCCCAAAGGAAAAAACATCTTTCCACCATTCTTTGAACCCTTTAGGATTGGCAGCCAGACAAGCCAGCGGGATAACTGTGAAAAACACTGCCATCCAGCGGTGTACCACCCCGGCATTGACATAACCGCCAAAAATCGCGGCCAAAGATTTCAATGATGGAGAGAAAAGAGCCAAGCCGGAAATCAGCAGCACTATAAAGGTTATCGTGTGACCCCAGTGCGCGAATCGAGCACTTCCACTAAACCGTACTACGCGTTCTTTACTAAGACTACTGGCCATGGGTGTCAACTCCTTTCTTGGAATCTGCAACTTTGAGTAACCGAGTGGTGAAGAAACTGCCAACCGCAGCGGCCGCCGCTAAGGGAATCAGCCAGCCGCCGTAAGGCTGCACGTAATCTTGCCACAGGCTCAAAGATGCCGAGGCAGAAGGGTTAACCGGAAGCCCATAGGTTTCTGGACTGTCCTGTAACAGATAGATATAAGTTGTTCCACCCATTAGGTTATCGCCGTACAACTGGGCTTTTGGATTGGTTTTCTGAACCTCTGCCAAACGGGCTTTAGCTTTTGCCAGCATAGCATCATGTTCGCCAAACTGGATAGCTCCCGGTTGGCAAGTGTGCGCACAGGCTGGGAGGAGCCCATTTTCAACCCGATCAATGCAACCGGTACATTTGTAAGTTTTCTTTTTGGCTTCATCTGTTTTGGGGACACCCCATGGACAGGCAACCGTGCAATAACCGCAGCCGATACATTTTTCCTGGTCAATCAAAGTGTATCCCGATTCCGCTGTTTTTGAGATCGCCCCCGCCGGGCAGGCCTTCATACAGGCGGGGTCTGCACAATGGAAACATTGATGCTTAAACATCCGCCAAGTCATTTTGTTGTTTGCGTAATTCTCATGAAGGCTTATATACGTCCAGGTTGTCGGGGTAAAGTTTCCTTGAGATTGATAACCTTTAATCAATTGGGTTTTTTCAGCCGGCAGATCGTTCCATGCTTTGCAGGCTACAGAACACGCCTTACAGGCTGTACATAATGAAGTGTCCGTAAAAACCATTTTTCTGGTCGTCATCGTTAAGCCCTCCTTACGTTGACAAGGCAACATTTGTATTCCGGAGTCCCTGCTCCAGGATCTAATGCGGCCATTGTCACATTATTAGTACTTGGACCGGGGCTTAAACTCGCAAATCCCCAGCTCCAGGGCATGCCGATGGTTTCGGTGTCTTTGCCATTGATCTTCAAAGTTTGGAGACGGTCGGTGACTACTGCCCGAACCGTTAACTTGCCGCGGGCAGAGGATACTTCCACTTTGTCCCCATCTTTGACGCCAAGTTTTTGACCCAGAGCTTTGCTGAACTCTGCAAATGGTTCCGGCATAATTTCATTCAGCCAAGGAATGTTCCGGGTAATTGCACCAGCACAGAAGTGTTCCACAACTCCGTAAGTGGTAAGCACGTAAGGATAATCTTCCGGTTTGCCAAACTCCGTAGAAACGATCTTGGCGCACGGGTTATTTTGTACATTTGGATGGAGAAGGTTGGTGGTCGGACTTTCAATTGGTTCATAGAATTCGGGCATTGGTCCGTCCACGCATTGTCCGGCTCCTCGGATCGGGATAGTAGCGATACTTTCGACCGGAGTCGCCGGCATAGCACCGCTGGTGTAACTGGCAGTGAATAAGCGTCCTACGGCTTCAGGGTTTTGTTTAAAGGCAACTAATCCTTCCGGAGTACCCGGGCCTTTAGCTTTGTCAACCACGTCTGGGCCATCATTGCCTACCCAGAGGTTTTGGGCAGAATCCCACCAAATCAGTTTCCGTTTCTCGTCAACCGGTTGTCCCTGAGCATCACAAGAAGCCCGGTTGTAAAGAACCCGGATATTTCCTGGCCAAGCAAAAGCATAATCCCGATTCAAACCAAGACCGGTAGGATCAGCAAAGCCCCGACGATCGGCCAAGTTTTGATTAGTAGGTGTTACGCCGGCATAAATCCAGCAGCCAGTTGAGACGGTACCGATTGGCGCTGCCAGATATTCAGCCAGAGAAGCCGTAAGCTGTCCGGTGTTGTCGTTATAACCATTTAGCTCATTCAACACCTTAAACGGACTGGCTTCGTGACCATGGTCGCGGTAGTCCCAGTTCGCCTTCAAAATCGGTTCGTCTTTAGGGTCAGTGCTACCTGCGTAAAGCTCCCGCATTTTTTTGAAGATACGATCCAGGATGTCCAAATCGGGTAAGCAATCATTAAGGGGCGGCAGCGCTACTTCTTTCCACTGAATCAAGCGAGAAGAGTTGGTCATCGTTCCGGCTTTTTCATAAACAAAAGCGGCCGGCAGCATTAAGACTTCGGTCTGAATACTCTTCGTGTCTATCCCTGGTTCCCGCCAAAACTGAGCGGTTTCAGTATTGAAGATGTCTGCTACAACCAGCATATCCAGTTTTGAAAGTCCGCGGGCAACAATCTTCCGGTCCGGAATGGAGACAGTAGAGTTAGATCCGAAATTAAAGAGCATTTTAAACTGCCCTTTTTCCATATGCCCAAAGAACTGAGTCTGAGTCGGCATATTAGCCGGATTGTTCTTGGGTAACCATCCATAACCATAATCGTTTTCAGCAGTGGCATTCTTACCAAACCAGGCTTTAAGCAGCGCAACGACCGGTTTGTGCTGCGCAGACCCGTGTTTAACCGCAAAATCATGCAAGGTTTTCTCGGCATTGGTGGGATATGGAATATACCCCGGCAGATTTGCGTTAAGGTTAGCCATATCGGTTGAACCCTGAACATTAGGCTCACCCCGCAACGCCTGAATTCCTCCGCCAGCCTTACCGACGTTGCCTAGAAGCAATTGAATAATCGCATAACAACGGATACCCTGCACGCCGGTAGTATGCTGAGTCATGCCCAGAGCATAGAAAATGTTGCCTGGTTTGGCTGCGCAGAAGGTGTCGGCGATTTCTTTGATTTTCGCAACCGGGATTCCGGTGATTTTTTCTGCCGTTTCGAAGGTATACCGGGAATAGTGTTCTTTTATTTTAGAGAATACCGAATCCGGATCATCCAGACTTTCCGCTTTAACCGGCTTGTTTTCAGCATCTAGCTGATATCCCCAAGTCGAATAAGCATATTTCTTAGTTGCCGGATCAAAGCCGGTGAAGATACCGTCATCAAATTTAAAATCTTTGTTGATTTTGTAAAGGGCGTTGGTAAAACTCTTAACATAGAATTCGTCATACAGTTTGTTGTCGATTATATATTTAATTATTGCGCCTAAATAGGCAATATCGGTTCCGGGACGAATCTGGGCAAAAATGTCCGCTTGAGATGCGGTTCGCGTAAACCGGGGATCAACCACAATCATTTTGGCGCCTTTAGCCCTGGCTTTGTTAACCCATTTCATAGCGATGGGATGACATTCTGCACAGTTACTGCCGGCAATCAAAAAGCATTCGGAATTCTGCATGTCCTGCCAAGAGTTGGTCATTGCACCGCGGCCAAATGAAGGTGACAGACTTGCCACCGTGGGCGCGTGTCAGATACGGGCCTGATGTTCGTGGAATGGCGTACCGATCAGCCGGGCAAATTTGCTCAGCAGATAAGATTCTTCATTGTCAATTTCCGCAGAACCGATAACGGCAATTCCTTCTGCCCGGTTTACGGGAACAGTTACTTTTTCTCCAGTTTTGGCGTTGGTTATTTCATCAGTGCTGACCCAGGTTTTATCCCGAATCTCTACGGCTTTCTTAGCTATGCGCTCAATAGCCTCATCCCAGGAAATTTCTTGCCACTTATCAGCCCCTGGCGCGCGATAGAGCGGAGTTTTGGGACGATCCGGAGAATAGGCCACCTGCTCCAAACTGGCTGCTTTGGGGCAAAGAGTTCCTTCATTAATCGGATTACCCGGATCCCCTTCAAGATGTATCAATTTTCCATCTTTAACGTGCAGGAGCAAGCCGCATCCGCCGGAACAGAAGTGACAGATACTGGGTATTTTAGTGCATCCTTCGATTTTCAAAGCAAATCCCTGGGCTTGGGCTGCGGCAACATTTAGCCCAATACCTGAAGCTAACGTCGCAACCGTAACCCCGGACAGCTTTAGAAAACCTCGACGAGTTACGTTAATCAACAATTTCACCCTCCCTCATAATCACCATCTTGAAACTACATGCATGCGAAAATCTAGATGACGTTGGGTATGAACCCCTTAGAGCATGTTTTTGTATTTATTGGCTTTAAGGGTTATTTCCATCCTCGACAGGATACCCAATTTTCCGGGGCCATTGCCTTGCCTATCCATGAGATATAACGTCATTCCTATTTTTTCGCTAAGTTGTTCCCCTCCTTTCTGTTTTCAAAAACATTCTAAACGCACCGATAAAATTAAGAAATGAAACAAGATAAAAATACTATAGGCATGATCACCCGGTAATAATGGAGACAGACAGGCAAAAATCCCTTTCCTAAAGGCCTCGAAACATAAAAAAACCACTACTAAAAAAACATGCCAAATTCATCCTGGCAGTATTATTTACACTGGCCAAGATTTAATCGGCTCCTTTCCAGTAATGGGAGGCCAGTCCGTTTCCCGACTGACCCAGCGGCTTTCTATCATGGCCGAAGCTACAGATAGTAAAGCTCGGAGCTATTAAGTTGTCAGTTTAAAACCGTTATTATCTCTTTTTTATTTTATTCTCTACGAAATTTTATCATATATTTTTATGCTTGTCATTAGTATTTTAGACAATAGCAAATATTGTCGAAATTTAGGCTGAATAAGTATCATAGATTTAATGAACGTAAACAATAAGGCCTAATTCTTATTAAGATTTTCTAATTGATTATAAACTTTTTTCAGCAGGATAAGTAATAGCCATTAGTCGAAATAGAATAGGAAACATCTCTTATAAAGGGTCATTTTATGAAAACGAGGGGAAATATATTGGCGATACATATAAGTTTAGAAGAAGCGGTTGCCATATGCCTTGCCAACACAGAAGCGACCGGCGCTGAGTATCAGCCGCTAAGCGATGCTCTAGAAAGGGTCACCGCAGATAATGTAATAAGTCCCATTGATATCCCGGGTTTTGATCGTTCAGCTATGGATGGCTATGTAATAGGCCGGGCGGATCTCGAAAGATTGAAAAATGAGATCCCTTTAACTTTAGCGGTCATTGATACCATACAAGCCGGATCAACCGCAAATAGAGAACTCAAGGCTGGTGAAACCTTTAGAATTATGACCGGTGCCTGGTTGCCCGAGGGAAGCACAGCCGTAATCAAACAGGAAGACGTCCTGGTAAAGGAAAACCGGATTGTTATCGGCCGCAGCTTAAAGCTGGGAGAAAACATTCGCGGCGCCGGCCACGAATTGAAAGCCGGCGGCATCGTTGCCGTCAAAGGAGAGGTTTTAACAGCTGAAAACCTGGAAAGAATTGCCGCTTGCGGCCTGGATGAAATTTTGGTTCATAAACAACCCCGAATCTCAGTTATTGATACCGGCAACGAATTGCGGCTGCCCGGTTCTCCCCTGCGCCGTGGCCAAATCTACGGCAGCAACCGGTACCTGCTGGCCGGGAAAATCGCTGCGGCTGGGGCCGTCCCCCTTTTAGCCGATTCCGTTATTAGGGATGAACTGCCTTCCATTGTCCAGGCGATCGAAAAAGCAATACTGACCGCAGATATGATAATAATCAGCGGAGGAACCGGCGAAGGGGATTACGATCTGGTTTATAAAGCATTTGAACATCTAAAAGGCAAACCCCTCTTCAGAAGGATAAACATTATTCCGGGCCAGGGAACCTCGGCCACCCTCTTTCAGGAGCGATTCCTATTCAATTTATCCGGCAACCCGCATGCTGCCGGGTTGATGTTTGAAGCTTTAATTAAGCCCATCCTGCTGAAACTAAAAGGGGATTTATTCTCGGAGCAAAAATGGTTCAACATACAATTGGGTAGTCCGGTTAAAAAAATCAAAGCCGGGCGTACCCTGCACCGAGGGGAAATGGTCATTAAAGAAGGCTCCGTTTATGCCCAGCCTCTGGGCAAAGAAATCCATCTGCCCGGTAACAACCTTCCCATCATCTTGGACATCCCAGGCGGACTGGGAGCAGTCGGAGACACGGTAAAAGCGAAACTAATGACAGACTAGGAAGCAAAAAGGAGATACCGACCCGTTCCCTTCCCAGATTAATGCGTCCGCAAAGTGCCCGCCGAAACATGCTTTAAGAATTTTTTTGCGAAATTTGGGTAAAATAATTTCCGCAATATATAAAAAAGCGCTATAGTGTTTTTTAAAGGAGGTGTTCTATAGTATGAAGTTAAGTGCCAGAAATCAATTGAAGGGCAAGGTCTTGGAAATTCAAGAAGGCGCGGTTAATGGTATTGTTATTATCGATATCGGGGGCGGCAACAAAATTAGTTCAACCATATCCATGAATTCAATTAAAGAGTTAAACTTAAAAGCCGGCTTAAATGTTGTTGCGATTATAAAATCAACCTCTGTAATAGTTGGAGTTCCAGATTAATACGAGTGATGCAATTAATTCATTTGATAATACATTAAGTAATGCAATAAGGAATTAGTACAATAAGAAATACCCTTTAACGGCAAAATAAAGGTCAGTAGAATAACCCTCTACCGGCCTATTTTTGTCCCTTATTATCCCTTATTCTTTAAGGTCATTATTCTTTAACAAAAAAGACCTGCATTGGCGGCATATAGATCTTAATGGGCTGGGGAAGATTTCGGATTATGTTTCTTTGATCTCCGCTTACTTCCCATTGCACCTGAAAATCGTCTAAGGCGACTGGCTTAGAGCCTATTTTAAGAAAAAAAGTGGAACGGAATGGGGCTTCGCTTTCATCAGCGATCCAGGCTGAGTAACAATTCTCCGACACGCTGCCATAGTCATCGGTCAGTCCATCCGCCAGTTTTATATGGTTGGCTCTGATGCCTACAAAGCCTTTCTCTTCCACAACCTCCATATCCGTCGCAAGCTGAATCCCCCAGTTCGGGACCTCCAGCAGATGTGCTGATTTCCGGATGGCGGCGGCAATGTTTTTGCAGCCGGTGATTTTGGCGGCCGCAAATGACCCCGGGGTCTGAAACAGTTCCCGCTTCGGACCAAACGCCTCCAGGTTGCCGGCATTTAAGACCGCAATCTGGTTGCAGACCCGGTAGGCTTCCTCAATATTATGGGTTACAAACAAAGTGCTCCCGGGAAAATCTTTGAGATAAGCCAGCATTTCCTTCGTCATATGCGTTCTCAGGTTATCATCCAGCGCGGAAAAAGGCTCATCCAGCAACAGAATCTCGGGTTCAGCCGCCATCGCTCTGGACAGCGCCACGCGCTGCTGCTGTCCGCCCGAAATCTGCCCGGGAAAGCGCTTAGCCATATCTCCTGAATCTACTAAGCGAAACCGCTGCATTAACTCCGCTACCCTTTGGTTAATCTCGATTTTAGATAATTTGCTCAGTCCAAAGGCTATATTTTCGGCAATAGTCAGATGCGGGAACAACGCGTAATTCTGAAACAAGAACCCGACCCGGCGTTCCTGAGGCGGCAGGTTAATTTTTTGCGCTGAATCGAAAAGGGTTTTCTGGTTAAGGATAATTTTGCCCTCGTCCGGTTTAACTAGTCCGGCAATACACTTTAAAAGCATGCTTTTTCCGGCACCGGAAGCGCCCAATACCCCGATGATGTCTTGTTCGTTGGAAAGCTTGACCTGCAGTTTAAAGCCGGGAAGGCTCTTTTTTATGTCGATTAATAATCCCATTCTGTCTCCTTATCCTACTGCTTAAGCATCAAGTCCTGATCCCGGCTGGTTTTTGCTTGCGTGTTTTCCAGACGTTTAAAAGATAAAGCATCCCCAAAGACATGACTATGACTATTGCCACCCAGCCAAAGGCTTTTTCATACTGCCCGGACTCCACCGCAAAATAAATGGCAATCGGGATGGTTTGCGTTTTACCGGGGATGTTTCCCGCTAACATCAGCGTAGCCCCAAACTCCCCCAAGGAGCGGGCGAACGCCAGGACCGTACCCGCGGCAATCCCCGGCCAAGCCAAGGGTACCGTGATCTTCCAAAAGACCTTCCATTCGCTGGCTCCCAGGGTTCGTGCCGCATCCTCTAGGTTGGACTCAACCTGTTCAAAGGCAGCGTGAGCCGCTTGATACATCAACGGAAAGGCTACTACCGTAGCCGCTATCACGGTCGCTGGCCAGGAAAATATAATTGAGGTTCCCATTTCATAGAGCAGGGCACCGACCGGTCCGTTTTTCCCAAAAATTAGCAGCAAGCAAAAGCCCAATACCGTTGGCGGTAAAACCAACGGTAAAATGAACAGTCCGTCCAGCAAAGTTTTAAATTTTCCGTGATAATTGAACATCCAACGCGCCGCGGCAATTCCAATAAAAAAAGTAATGCCGGTTGCCGTTAACGCGGTTTTCAGAGATATCCACAGAGGGGTCCATTCTTGCCAGGAACTCATTATTTAACAATCACAAATCCGTACTTTTCAAAGACAGCCTTCGCTTTATCACCCGCCAGGAATGCCGCAAATTCTTTGGCTTCCGTTATTTTCTGGCTGTTTTTAATAATTGCCATCGGATAGATAACCGGGGTATGGCTTCCGCTGGGAGCTGGAGCGACCACTTTTACCTTATCCGATATCATGGCATCGGTCTTGTAGACGATTCCCGCTTCCGCGCTTTCTGTTTCCACATAGTTGAGTACCTGCCGAACATCCTTAGCATATACGGCTTTGGCTTTAACCTTATCCCAGCTGCCCAGCTTGGTGAGAATCTCTTGTCCGTATTTACCGGCTGGCACCGATTCCGGTTCACCCATGGCGAGCTTTTTTATTTTGTCGCTGTTTAAATCTTCCCAGCCAGTAATTGCTGACGAGTTCTTAGGAACAACTAATACGACTTCATTTAATAACAGGTCTTTCCTAGTCCCATCAGCCAGCAGCCCCTTTGTTTCCAGGGGATCCATGTTTTTTTTGGCGGCTGAAATAAACATATCAGCTGGTGCTCCCTGTTCTATCTGCTGCTGCAGCGCGCCGGATGCGCCAAAGTTATAGGTAATTACAACCTTGGGGTTTTCCTGGGCATAAACAGTTTTAACCTCTTCCATGGCATCTTTCAAACTTGCTGCAGCAGATACCGTCAATTCAACCGGTTGTGCTTCCTCTTTTGCACCACAACCCACTAAAAGGGTGCTGATAAACATGAGTAGAATTAGACCAGTGATTAGCTTTTTCCCATTGATAAACTTTTTCACGCCCGCTCCTCCTTTAATTAAAATACAGGGACAAAAAATAATATAACTATACAATATGTTACATATGTGTACATGTATGTTTACTTATGTATCTTTGTATAGCTTTTTTCATTATACATACTGTGCTACGAAAAATCAATATTAAGGACGCATTCACAAACAAATCCGGCTCGTCAATTTGCTAGCTGGAAAAAGGGCATAAGCGGTTCATATTGTTAAGCTGTGCCAGCGCTGCACAAGTGGTGCCGAAGAAATAGCAGGGTTTATCCCCTACTTCCCCCAAAACATCCAGGTACGTTCCATTGGCTAAAATGGTCCCGGTAACGAGTAATACATCCGAAAACTCAACCAATGTCCGGGTATCGCTTAACCCATCCATCACCTTTACTCCGTAGCGGACAGTTCCCACGACATTAGCATCTAAGTCGGTAATGCTCACTCGGCCCGGACCAAATACCTGTACACAATGCTCTATAATCGCCGGCTGGTAACCAATGATTCCAATATTGCAGATTCCATGCTTTTCCAGAATATATTTACTGATATGCTCCGCACACGCTTCTGGCTCGTGGTCGACACAATGAACTGTGTGTTCTGCCAGGCCGAGTTTATTGAACAACGCATTAAGGCTCGCCACCAGCAGCGCATGACTGCCCGGTCGATCGTCAGAAATCGTCAATAAGTTCGATATCGGTCCCTCATAGGCAATGGGATCAGCCGTAAAAGCCTGCCCCCGTCCGCCCGGTACTTCCGCCTGAAGCAAGACCTCCTTTCCTCTTAACAAAGGAAAATCATCTCTTTCGGGGTGTCCAATCGCTTCTTCACTTTTTAAGGCTCTGCTGCTGATTATGATTTCTAAATCCTTCAAGGCTTCATTTTGATTCAGAAGAGACGCCAAAGCTTCACGAGGATTGATAAACATATTTTATAGCCACTCCTCTCGTTTCATTTGAGGCGAAAAACGTTGTGAAACACTTTTTTCAGGCTTATTTATTTTTTACAGAATTATAATTGTTTTGCTTTCTATATTATCTTTATTATCTTTCTAAAATACATGCACTGCTGTGGTTTTGAAAACAGCCCAAACATTTTTTTCTGGCTCCAGTTTCATTTCACCCAGTGCTTGTCTGGTAACTTGTGCCACCAAGGGAATGCCTACATCAAGCACCACCTTGAAAAATGACCCCCGGGGGACGATCTCAGTAATGCGGGCCGGAATGATGTTCTGCGCACTGCTGGACAGCTTATCCCCGGCAATAATAATATCTGCAGAACGAATTGCCACCCTAACCTTACCTTTCAGGTTTGACTCAACACGTAGATGAACGGGGCCAATTTGGACATACTTAAGGCCGTCTTCATCGCTAAGATCCCCGCTAAAAATATTTTCCATCCCCACGAACTCCGCTACAAACTGTGATCGGGGTATTTGGAAAACCTCTTCCGGAGTGCCTACCTGAACGATTTCTCCGTCACACATAATCCCAATACGATCTGCTAACACCAGCGCTTCATTAAAATCGTGAGTTATATGAATCGTAGTGGTTTTTATTTGTTGATGAATATTTTTTAGTTCCTGTTGAAATATTTCTTTGCTGCGTGGATCCAGCGCACTTAAAGGTTCATCCAGAAGCAGAACTTCAGGCTCAGCAACTAGTGCCCGGGCAATGGCTACCCTTTGTTGTTCCCCGCCACTCAAGGTTACGGGGTATCGCTTCAATAATTGTCCGATGTTTAGAAGAGTCGTCATCCGTTCAAGCTTTTGCTTTATGATACTGGCTGACGTTTTCCTTAGTTTGAGCGCAAAAAGAATATTCTCCTGTACATTCAAATGAGGAAACAACATATAATCCTGATAAACAAAGCCAATATTCCTTGACTCCGGGTATTCGGCGGTTACATCACGTTCATTAAGCCACACCTCTCCTTGATCTGGCCTGTACATCCCGGCAATGACTTCCAGGATGACCGTTTTTCCCGTTCCCGTAGGACCCAAGATAACAAAATATTCGTCATTCTCTATACTCAGATTAATATTATTTAGTTTGAAATCGCCCAGACTCTTTGACACATTACATAAACTAATCATTCGATCCTCTACCCTTTACTCATTCGGGAAGCCGGCTTTTGCTCCCCCCCCACCATTTCAAAAACAAAAAGAGAGATTAAAGAAATAACAATTAAACAGGTAGCGGAAGCCATTGCCATTTGCAGGTCTCCAATCGACATATTCAAGAATACTGCAACCGGCAGAGTCTCGGTGACCATTCTGGTCGCACCGGCCACCATTAAAGCACAGCCAAATTCCCCAATGGCCCGTGCCCAACTGATGATCAGACCGGCAATAATTCCGTTTCTAGCCAGCGGGAGAGTAATCTTGTAAAAAGCCTGCCACTGAGTGCAGCCCAGGGTCCGGGCTACAAACTCCAGACGGGGATTAATATCAGCAATTGTGGATTTCAAGATCCTGACCATATAGGGGGTAATGATAAAGAACTGTGCCAGAATGATCCCATTCACCGAAAAAATGAATCTTAGACCATGCTCAGCTAAGGTTTGACCAAACGCAGTCGTGCCGAATAACAAAAGTAAAGCGACACCACTAACCAGCGGTGGCAGCGATAGAGGGATATCCAAAATCACATTGACAAATCTACGTCCCGGAAACTGAAAACGTTCCAGTCCATAGGCAACTGGGATAGCAAAAACGACACAGATCAACGTTGAAGTGAAGGAAGTAAATAAGCTAAGCCGTATGGCAAATTGAATTTCTTTGCTGGCGATGCTGTGGGCCAGACCAGCTAGCCCCTTCCATACGATATTGGCTAACGCGGAGAACACAAATGCAAACAAGATAAAAATAAAGAATACAATCAGCGCTTGAAAAAGCCTATTTTTAACTGCTCCATATTTTTTAGTTACTGAAAGCTTATTTCTTGTTTCAAAACTGCCATTAAGCTTCATTAACGTCCCCCTCGTCCATTTCTCCCTCAGACAGGCCATATCAAGCAATAGAGAGAAATTATAGGTTTAATTAAGGGCTGGAAAAAGAGAAATAGGCGGGAGGCAGTCTGCCCCCTGACTTTGTATAATCTATGAAATCTTTCGTCTGAGGAGGTTAAAGACCTATGTATAAAACATCTTTGGCAAAGAGTCGGTATTGTAACAACTCGACCTATTACTAAGCATCCCAACCAATTGTAGGCTCTAAACTCTACCTAATAAAAAGAAAGGGTACTAGAAAAAAACATCTTCAGCCACTACCTTAATCAATCGTCTTGAAGCCATGTTTTACAAATATCGCTTTGCCCTCATCAGACTTTACGAAATCAACAAATGTCTGAGCCAGTTCTGCATTTTTCGTAAAACTTAAAACACATACCGGCACTTTATCAATAGCGTTTTGCTCCTGGGGAATAGAGATGATTTCAATCTCCTTCACAGCAAACCCATTATCTTCAAAGACCAATCCGGCGTCGCCCTGTTTCATGCCAATCTTCGTTACAATTTCATTTACGGTCGCAGCCTTGGCTACGACATTTTTCTCAATGCCGGTCAGTTTATTTTTTTCAAAGATTTTGGCTCCTTTTTTACCGATTGCAGTTACTTTTTCATCACCTAAGATGAGCTTAACACCCGGTTTGGTTAGATCTGCGAGGCCGGTAATACCTGCAGGATTACCTTTGGGTACGGCAATTGCTGGAATGTGATAGGCGGCCTCTACATATTTGTCGGCAAAACCTTTTTGCTGAGCAATTTCCATGTCGTTTAGAGAACCACCCACAAAGACGTCCCCTAGTTTGTTAATCTCCATCTGACTAAGGAGTTGGGCACAGCCAGCATAGTTAAAATTCACTTTAGCCCCATATTTCTCTTCAAAGGCTTGCCCCATTTCATCCATTGCTTTACTGATTCCAGCTCCACTATGGATCTGTAAGCTCTGACCCTGAT
>CAYXHK010000012.1:0-18661 GCA_964464665.1 uncultured Syntrophomonadaceae bacterium | reverse complement strand
GCGTAACCCCAGTTCAACCGGGAATGGCAGTCCAAACTGAGTCGCCAACGGTTATAGAGGCCAGGCAAGCGATTCTGGAATTATTGATTGCGAATCATCCCCTGGACTGTATGACCTGTGACAAAATGGGAGACTGCAAACTGGCTGATTACGCGTATCGTTATGGAATAAAAGAGAGTCCTTTTCGAGGCGAAAAACACGATTATGCCATAGATGACAGTAATCCGTTTATTATCCGGGATCTGAATAAATGTATTTTATGCGGGGCGTGTGTGCGAGTCTGTGAAGAGATGACCGGCGCGGATAATCTCTCTTATGCCAACCGGGGTTTCTACCGCAAGGCAACGACTGCCAGCGACGTGCCCTATATTGATTCAGATTGTGTTTTCTGTGGGCAATGCGTGGCGTTCTGCCCCACCGGAGCCTTGACTGAAAAGTCGATGTCAGGAAAAGCCCGGCGCTTTCAGGTGGAAAGGGTTAGAACTACCTGTCCCTTCTGCGGTACTGGCTGCAACTTTGATCTGGCCGTAAAAAATCAGAAAGTTATCGGCGTTCTCTCTAATCCAGACAGTCCGGTCAATGGGCGCAGCCTCTGTATCAAAGGACGCTTTGGCTGGGACTATATTTATAACGAAAAGCGCCTTACTACACCTTTGATAAAAAAGAATGGGCAATTTGAACCAGCTGACTGGGACGAAGCTTTTGCTCTAATTGCCCTTAGGTTTAACGAAATCAAAGCTAAATACGGTTCGGATGCATTTGCTGCGCTCAGTTCCGCCCGCTGTACCAACGAGGAGAATTTTTTGGTGCAAAAATTTGCCCGGGCGGTTATGGGAACCAATAATGTGGATCATTGCGCGCGTACCTGACACGCGCCTACCGTGGCCGGTCTGGCCACTACATTTGGCAGCGGAGCAATGACCAACCCGATAAGTGATATCAAAGAGGTCGAGCTTATGTTCCTAATCGGGACGAATCCGACCGAAGCGCATCCGGTTATTGGGTATAAAATGCGGCAGGCAGCCCGTAAAGGGGCCAAACTGGTCGTCTGTGACCCGCGGCACATCGACCTGGTTGATGAAGCGGATTATTGGCTGCGGCTGAACCCTGGCACCGATATACCGCTCCTTAATGGATTAATGCACATAATTATCAAAGAAGGTCTGGAAGATAAGCAATTTATCGAAGAACGCACCGAAAACTATGCGGAACTCAAGGCGGTTGTAGAAGGTTATACCCCAAAGCGGGTGGCTGAAATAACGGGCGTGGCCGAAGATGACCTCTATGCGGTGGCGCGGCTTTACGCCAAAACGGATAAAGCCATGATCTTTTACACCCTGGGGATAACCGAGCATATTTGCGGAACCCGCAACGTAATGAGTTGTGCCAATTTGGCGATGTTAACCGGACATGTAGGCCGGCCGGGGGCCGGGGTTTGCCCGATGCGGGGGCAGAATAACGTTCAGGGGGCTTGTGACATGGGGGCTTTACCTAACGTTTATGCCGGTTATCAGCCGGTAACCGAAGACGCGGTCCGTAAAAAACATGAAAAAGCCTGGGGGGTAAAGCTGCCTGGCAAGGATGGGCGAAAGATTCCGGAAATGTTTGACGGTGCTCATCAGGGTGCGGTTAAGGCCATGTATATCCTGGGCGAGAATCCGGTTCTAACCGACCCGGATACCAACCACGTCCGGGGCGCGTTGGAACAATTGGAATTTTTGGTCGTGCAGGATCTGTTCCTCACGGAAACGGCCGCTTATGCTGACGTAATTCTCCCAGGATCCAGTTTTGCCGAAAAAGACGGCACCTTTACCAATACCGAACGACGGGTTCAAATGGTGCGCAAAGCTACTCCACCCCTTCCCGGTCAGGCCGACTGGGAGACCATCTGTCAAATGGCTACCCGGATGGGTTATCGGATGCACTATAACCACCCTAGAGAGATCTGGGAGGAGATGGCTTCCCTGTCTCCCTCCATGGCAGGGATTACTTACAAGCGGATAGAGGAGCAGAACGGCCTGCAATGGCCGTGTCCCACTTTAGAACATGCCGGAACGCCCTTTTTGCATGCCGGGAAGTTTACGCGCGGCCTGGGTTTGTTTCAGCCTTCGGAACATATACCGGCCGGCGAAATGCCGGATGCGGAGTATCCGTTCCTCCTGTCTACCGGCCGAATTCTCCAGCATTTTAACGTAACCACTCCTTACTCGGACGGAATCAGCAGTGTCTGGAAAAAGGAAATGGCCGAAATCAACCCGGCAGATGCTGAAAAATTAGGACTGCAAAACGGCGACCGGGCTAAAATAACCTCCCGGCGCGGAGAAGTTATTACTCACGTCAAGGTTACGGAGCGAGTGCTGCCCGGGGTTATCTGGATGTCGTTCCATTACGCCTCCACCCAAACTAATGCCCTGACCAGCAATCATCTCGACCCAATCACCGGAACCGGCGAGTATAAGGTGGCGGCGGTAAAGATTGAAAAGGTTGAGGGGGACTAAGGTATTAATGGCTGACTACAAGGAAATAATCGAAGCCCATCAGACCCTTCCCGGGGGGATTTTAGAGGCTTATAACGCAATTCAAAAAGAATACGGCTATATCCCCGTGAATGCGGTTGTCGTTGCGGCCCAAGCTTTTGATATTTCCAAAGCCCAAGCATATGGGGTAGCGAGCTTCTACGCTTATTTAAAGATCGGCAAACGGGGAAAAAACGTAATCCGCATTTGTGAAAGTGCCCCCTGCCATATTGACGGGGCGGCTGAGGTTATGGCAGCTTTGGAAAAAGAATTGGGCATCAAGCCGGGTGAAACTACGCCGGACGGGAGATTTGCCCTGGAATTTACGGAATGCGTAGGACAGTGTCAGGAGACGCCGGTGCTTACGATCAACCGCAAGCCTTATCATGGGATAAACCCCGCTAAGCTGCCGGGTATTTTAAAAGAATATGAATAAACGTTATTTAAAACGTTATCTGAAACGTTATCTAAAACGTCATCAAAAATAGGTTAAAGGTAAGTAAACAAAGGTAAGTAAACGTTATCTAAACGTTATCTTAAAACCTTTAAAAGACTCGCAATGATTAAACGCTAATGCGCCTGAGTATTGAAAGAATATGAATAAACGTTAAAGTAGGGAGAGCAATGGTTGAGGAAATGCGCATCGTCTTACGCAACTATGGAAAAATTGATCCGTTAAAAATAGAAGAATATTTTAACGCGGGCGGTTATCAAGCGTTGGCCAAGGTCCGGCGTTTAGACCCGGCTGAGGTTATTGAGATCGTGAAAAACTCCGGGCTGCGGGGACGGGGCGGCGCGGCGTTTAACACCGGTTTAAAATGGAGTTTCAGTTATAACACCCCGGCCGAGCAGAAATATGTGGTGTGTAATGCCGATGAAGGCGAGCCAGGCACCTATAAGGACCGGATCATCCTGGAAAATGATCCCCACACGGTGTTGGAAGGGATGGCGATTTGCGGGTGCGCTATTGGGGCTACAAAAGGTTATATCTACTGCCGGGGGGAATATCCTCATCTGGTTGAATTGCTGAAGCAGGCCATTGCTCAGGCTGAAGCTAAAGGAGTATTGGGTGATTTTGCGATTGAAGTCAGAATGGGAGCCGGCGCATACGTGTGCGGTGAAGAAACCGCCCTTTTAGAATCGATTGAAGGTCACCGCGGCGAACCTCGTTTTAAACCGCCTTACCCCGGTGTCGCCGGATTATGGGGAATGCCTACCGTGGTAAACAATGTGGAGACCTTTGCCAATATTCCGGTTATCCTGGAAAAAGGAGCAGATTGGTTCAAAAGTATCGGAGCCAGCAATTATCCCGGAACTAAGGTGTTTACTTTAACCGGAAAGGTCGTAAACCGGACTTTTTTTGAGCTTCCGACCAATGTTACGGTTCGGGATGTGGTCTTCGGAATGGGCGGCGGGATTCTCGGTGGCAAAAAGCTGAAGGCCGTCCAAATTGGTGGAACTTCGGGGGCATTTATTCCCGAAGCTTTGTTGGATACTCAGGTAGATTATGACTCGATGGCTGCCGTGGGAGCCACCCTAGGCTCTGGTTCAGTCTTGGTGCTGGATGAGACGGTTGATTTGATTGAGGTGGTTGAACGAATCACGAAGTTTTTTGGGCATGAATCTTGCGGAAAGTGCACCCCTTGTCGAGAAGGCACTAAAAGGATGCATGAGATCTTGCAGAGGATTAACCGCGGTAAGGGAACGGTCCAGGATATCGTTTTAGCCGAAAGATTGAGTCTCGTAATGTCTAAGGCGAGTTTGTGCGGCTTGGGCCAGGCTGCGTCCGGACCGGTGGTGACGACCCTGCAGCATTTCAGACCGGAATATGATGCCAAATTGCAAGAGGTTAATAAAGGTTAAAATGAACTAGGTTTAATAGGTTTGAACGCCGGTCAATCGGGGATTAACCAATTATATTTTCTCGCATTTTAACTTCGGGTTAATTAAGAGTTTTCAGTTAAACGCCAGTGATTTCCTCGCATAATTCTACTATTTTCGACTTTACAGTTGGACACGGTTCTGGGATAATAGATTTAGTCATAAAACAAATGGATAGATTATAAATTTGATGGAAGTAAATGTAAGGGGTCTTAGTAACTAGATAAGTATTAAATTATAGTTCATGAGGTGAAATTAATGTTTGGATTGCTGCCGTTTAGTGTTGGCCCTTGGGAATTGATTTTAGTGCTGGCGATTGTCTTAATTATTGTTGGCCCCGGCAAACTGCCGTCAGTAGGAAGATCGATTGGCAAAGCCCTCGGGGAGTTTCGAAAATCGAAAAACGAATATGATGAAGATGAGACGACAGAAGACCCGGCAAAATCCGCTAAGAAACTGAACTAATCTCATAGGAGATTAGGCTTATAGAGTGGACTAAGGTTTACCCTCGGTACAATATCAGGCCAACCAGCAGGTTGGCCTGTATTTCTAAAAAATCGGTTCTGCCAAAGGCCACTAATTGAACCAAGTATAAGCAGAAAATAAATATAAGTATAATGCATATAAGCTTAGTCGACTAATTCGAGATTGCAGCTATAAAACGAGGTGAGGGGATGGATGGTCTTTATCCCGTTTTTTTAAGTATTAAGGATCAAAAGTGCCTGGTAATCGGGGGCGGAACTGTCGCGGAGCGGAAAGTGGCTTCCTTATTGGAGTGTGGAGCTAAGGTTAAGGTCGTGGCACCGGAAATTACCCCGGAATTGAAAAAAAGGATTTTGGCGAAAGATGTGGAATACGAGCAAAGATTATACGAGACTGAGGACCTGGACGGATTAACCGTAGGGAGATCCTTGATTTTTGTGGCGACCAATGACCCGGCCGTAAACCAGCAGGTACATAGGGAAGGGATAAACCGGGGCTTTCTCGTAAATGTAGTTGATGACCCGCCTCATTGTTCATTCTATGTACCATCGATGATCCGACGCGGTGCTTTGTGTGTGGCTATCTCCACGGCCGGGAAAAGTCCAATGCTGGCCCGCAAAATCAGAGAGAAACTGGAAGGGGAGTTCGGTCCCGAATATGCGGAATATCTGGAAGTGCTTGGAGACTGCCGCCAGGAAATTTTGCGCCGTATCCCGGAGGAGAAGGAACGTCGCCGGATTTTTGAGCAATTAGTCGATTCCGACCTATTAGAAATGATTAGAAATAAACAAACAGAACAGGTGAAGGAGCGGGTATCCCAATGTTTATCGTCTCGGTCGGATTAAACCATAAAACAGCGCCCATCGAAGTGCGGGAACTGCTGGCCCTAAACGGCACAGCCTTAACCAAAGCCTTGCAGGATTTGCATGCCTTGCCCGGAATTGAAGGGTGTGCGGTTTTATCAACCTGCAATCGTTTCGAGATTTATTGCGCGGTCCGCGACTTGGAGGCCGGGGTTAAAACCGTGCGGGATTTTGTTTATAGGAAGCTCTCCGCTTCCCCCTTCTCCAACGAAGAGGTTAACCAGTATTTATATGCCCCCACCTGCCATGACGCAATCAGTCATCTTTTCAGGGTAGCAGCCGGGTTAGATTCGATGATCCTGGGAGAGAGCCAGGTTTTGGGTCAGGTTCGGGAGGCTTACGAGCTTGCTTTGGAGTTGGGGGTTACGAATGGGGTAATCAACACCCTTTTTCAGCAGGCAATCACGGTTGGGAAAAGGGTGCGCACGGAAACGGCGATCGACCGTAACGCGGTATCGGTCAGTTACGCGGCGGTGGAATTGGCTAAGCAGGTATTGGGAAAACTAGAAGAACATACGGTTTTAATCGTTGGTGCCGGTGAAACCGGGGAATTGACCGCCCGGAACCTGGTGGCAAATGGAATCAGCTCGGTTATGGTTTCGAATCGGTCATACGATCGAGCGGTTGAATTAGCGCAGGTATTTGGCGGAAGAGCGGAGAAATTCGAAAAATTAAGTGAGTCCCTGGTGGAAGCGGATATTGTAATCAGCTGCACCTCCGCTTGTCATTACGTTCTGCGTCCGGAGCAGGTGCAAAAGGCCATGGCGGCGCGTCCGGACCGGCCGCTGCTGTTGATTGATATCGCGATGCCGCGCGATATTGACCCGGCTGTGGCGGGTATTGACGCAGTTCATCTATACGACATTGACGACCTGCAAAACGTAATTGACGCTAATTTTCAGGAACGGCGCCTCGAGGCGGTCAAGGCGGAGCGGATTGTGCGGGAAGAACTCAGCGAGTTTAACAACTGGCTGGATACGCTTTTCGTAGTACCCACCATTGTGGCTTTAAAAGAAAAAGCGGAAAAGATTAAAAGGGCTGAATTGACTCGGGCCCGGAACCGGTTGGGAACGCTTTCAGCCCGGGAAGAAAAAGTGCTGGCTTCTTTGGCCAATTCTATAGTTAATCAGCTGTTGCACGACCCGATCATTCAGCTGAAAGCCGCGGCGTGCAGCCAACAGGGGCACCTGACAACCGAGGTACTGCAGAACCTTTTTCAGTTATCAGTGTCCGAGGAAGATGATTTGAATCTTTGGGAAGAGACAGCGGTGAGCGCGGATTAGGATACCGCATCTCGGTAGGTTGATTAGATGGTTGCAAGGACTTTTCATAGTCGGCATTTAATCGGCGCATTTATAGGGATACCGTATCCCGCAAGGTTAATGCTGGTTTAGGCAAAAGAGGTGAAATGGTTGCCAACCCTAAAGATCGGAACGCGTGACAGTGTTTTGGCCCAGTGGCAGACTCAGTGGGTCTTAAATGAATTGAAACGTTTTTGGCCGGAGTTGGATTGTCAGGTGCTGGCCATTAAAACGACCGGCGATAAAATTTTAGATGTAGCCCTGTCGAAAATCGGGGATAAGGGATTATTCACCAAAGAACTGGAAGTCTATCTGCAAAACCGGGAAATAGATATAGCGGTGCACAGCTTAAAAGATTTGCCCACGCAATTGCCGGCCGGCTGCGTCCTGGGTGCCATCTGCAAACGGGCCGAACCCGGGGATGTGCTGATTTCCCAAAGTGGGGCGGCGTTGGCTGATTTGCCTGGCGGATCGCGCATCGGGACGAGTAGTCTGCGCCGCAAAGCGCAGCTTTTGCACTTCCGGCCCGACCTGCAGATTGAGGATTTACGCGGTAATGTGCTTACCCGTTTAAAAAAGTTAGAACAGCAAGGTTTAGCGGCAATTGTCCTGGCTGCGGCCGGCGTGGAGCGGCTGGGTTTAGAGGCGCGTATTACGGAATACCTGCCTTATGAGGTGTGTCTCCCAGCCGTAGGTCAGGGAGCGATAGCTCTGGAAATCAGAGAAAACGACCCCGAAACCTGGCGATTGATTCAACCGCTCCATGACGCGGCAACTGCCGCTGCTACACTGGCGGAACGAGCTCTGCTGCGCCGGCTGGAAGGCGGGTGTCAGGTTCCGATTGCGGCGCTGGCTCAAATGAACCCGTCGGGGTCGGAATTGGTTTTAGAAGCGCGGGTGGCTAGCGAGGATGGCTTAAAATTGGTACCGGGCAAACGCAGTATCGCCTGGCCAGTTCAGTCAGAACTTAAGCCGGAGCATAACAGCCAAGCAGACCAGGCAGACCAAACAAATCAAACTGAACCTATAGAACAAATAAGTCAGATAAACGTAATAAAACAAACGGTAACGGCCGATCTGGAGAACGGGAGTCAGTGGCCGTATCAGCCGGCGGTGGAAAAGCTTGGCCGGGAGTTGGCGGAGGATCTTTTAGCCCGCGGAGCGGGAGATATACTTAAGTGCCTGGGTCGATAACTGATCCGGGAGGTCTGAAGGGAGGAAACAACGGAAGATGGGTTCTGGCAGTTTGGCCAGAGTTTATTGACCGAATTTATTTATGGGGAATCAGTTTGGGATGGTTTATTTAATCGGTGCGGGGCCTGGTGATCCTAAATTAATCACTTTAAGAGGCCTTGAGTGCCTGCGGCAGGCAGAGGTAGTGATTTACGACCGCTTAGCCAGCCCGCGGCTACTCGCGTATGTCCCGACATTGGCCGAACGCATCTATGTGGGCAAGGGACCCGACTGTCACACCCTGCGCCAGGAGGAAATCAACCAACTTATAGTGCAAAAAGCGCAGGAAGGTAAAATAGTCGCCCGGCTTAAAGGCGGGGATCCGTTTGTTTTTGGCCGCGGCGGAGAAGAGGCGGAAGCCTTGGTGGCCGCCGGAATATCGTTTGAAATCGTGCCCGGGATTACTTCCGCCATTGCGGTGCCGGCCTATGCGGGCATTCCGGTTACCCATCGGGATTATACATCGGCGCTGGCTATTGTGACTGGCCATGAGGATCCGCAAAAAACGGATTCGAGTATTGATTGGGAGCACCTGACCGCAGCTGCCGGCACTTTAGTCTTTTTAATGGGACTGGAAAACCTGCCCCAGATTGTGGAGCAGCTGCTTAAAAACGGCAAAAGTCCTAAAACCCCGATTGCTCTAATCCGTTGGGGAACCAGACCGGAGCAGGAAGTCGTAACCGGGGTTTTAGCAGATATCGCCCAAAAGGCCCGAGATGCTAAATTTACTTCGCCGGTAGTGATTATCGTCGGAGAAGTGGTGCGGATGCGGGAAAAACTGCACTGGATTGAGAAACGGCTTTTGTTTGGCCGGCGGATTGCAGTGACCCGTTCGCGGGCGCAGGCCAGTGTTCTCACCCGAAAGCTGGAGGCAATAGGGGCGGAAGTCTGGGAGTTTCCAACGATTGAAATTGCCCCGGCCGCTGATTACGGCCCGCTCGACGAAAGCCTCAGCAAGTTGAATACGTATAAATGGATAATCTTTACGAGCGTTAATGGCGTGGAAGCTTTTTTTCGACGGCTTCGGGAAAACGGGGGAGATGTTCGGCAGCTGCAAGGGGTTCGCTTAGCGGCGATTGGCCCGGCCACCGGGGAAGCCCTGGCTAAACGGGGACTGCGGGTTGACTATATGCCGGATGAATTTCGGGCTGAAGGTATTTTAGAAGGTCTAGCCGGTCAGGTTAACCCAGGTGACCGCATTTTACTACCTCGGGCGCGGGAAGCCCGGCTGATTCTCCCCGAACAGCTAACCAAGCTGGGGGCTGTAGTAGAGGAAGTGGTCGCTTACGAAACCGTGCTGGGTCCGGCTGATGCCGGAGTCTTGCTCGACTTGCTGCAAAAGAAGCAGTTGCACGCAGTTACCTTTACCAGTTCCTCAACGGTGCGCAACTTTATGACTTTACTGCAGGCCGGGCAGGTGGAAAATCCGCTGCCCTTGCTGGAATCGGTAATTGTAGCCTGTATTGGTCCAATTACAGCGGATACGGCCCGGGAATTAGGGTTAAAGGTACAGGTTGAAGCGACTGAGTATACAATAGACGGTTTGGTTAAAGCCTTAACGGATTACTATCAGGAAAATCGGTAAACGCTGGTGAAGACTTATAAACGCCCAGGCTGGCTGCGTTAGGAGGATTTATTATGGGATTTCCGGTTCACAGCCGTCGAGCGTTCGAATATATGGTTTGGTTAAAGTTATAAAGGGTCACTTTATAGGATACTGTTAAACGCCCAGGTTTGCTGCGTTAGGAGGATTTATTATGGGATTTCCGGTTCACCGTCCGCGCCGTTTGCGGGAACAGAGCGGCTTTCGGGAAATGTTTTGCGAAACCAAAGTCCAAATAACTGATTTAATTTATCCGATGTTTGTGATTCACGGCCGGAAGGTAAAAAATCCGGTGCCTTCCATGCCGGGAGTGTATCAATTTTCGATAGATCAACTTATCAAGGAGATGCGGGAATTGCTGGATTTGGGAATTCGTTCCGTAATCCTTTTTGGGATTCCCGAAACCAAGGATCCGGTCGGCTCGAGTGGGTGTCAGGCAAACGGTGTAGTCCAGGAGGCAGTAAGGGTTTTAAAACAGATGTATCCCCAATTAATGGTGCTTACCGATGTCTGCCTGTGCGAATATACCGACCATGGACACTGCGGGGCAGTGGAGAACGGACGGGTTTTAAACGACCTGACCC
Organism: uncultured Syntrophomonadaceae bacterium; assembly: GCA_964464665.1. GTDB lineage: Bacteria > Bacillota > Ch66 > Ch66 > Ch109 > CAYXHK01. The sequence continues at coordinate 8,197 of CAYXHK010000012.1, read as the reverse complement.
TGGAACTTCTAACGGAAATGGCGGTTTCCCACGCGGAGGCCGGGGCGGACATGGTCGCTCCGTCCGATATGATGGACGGTCGGATCGCTGCCATCCGGACCGTTCTGGATGAAAACGGCTACAGCCATTTGCCGATCATGGCCTATTCGGCCAAGTACGCCTCAGGTTTTTACGGGCCTTTTCGGGACGCGGCCGGTTCGGCGCCGCAGTTTGGAGACCGGCGCAGTTATCAGATGCATCCGCCGAATACGGATGAGGCGTTAAGAGAAGTGGCCTTAGATATCGAGGAGGGCGCGGATATCGTGATGGTTAAGCCGGCGCTGCCCTATCTGGATATCATCCGACGGGTCAAAGATACTTTCAACTGCCCCATCGCCGCTTACAATGTTTCGGGCGAATACTCCATGATCAAGGCCGCGGCTGAACGGGGCTGGCTGGATGAGCAGCGCGTAGTCTGGGAATCCTTAACCGGGATCAAGCGGGCCGGGGCGGACGTGATTTTAACCTATTTTGCGCCTCAGGTAGCCCAGTGGATAAAAGACGGTAAATGGCCGGGATAAGGGGGAGAGAGTTTGATCGTTTCCTGGAATACAACCAACCAGTGCAACATGTTTTGTGAACACTGTTACCGGGAGGCCGGGGTAAGAGCTGCGGAAGAATTAAACACGGCTGAGGGAAAACGTCTGCTCGAACAAATCGCCCGGGCTGGCTTTAAAATAATGATTTTCAGCGGCGGAGAACCGTTAATGCGCCCAGATATTGTCGAGTTAGTGGAACATGCGCGGAGTCTCGGTCTTCGACCCGTCTTTGGGACAAACGGTTCCCTGATTACTCCCGAAATGGCTGAGCGGCTTAAAGCGGCCGGCACCATGGGGGTAGGGATCAGCTTAGATAGTTTGGATCCGGATAAACATGATCGGCTAAGAAAATACGACGGGGCTTGGGCAGAAGCCGTTCAGGGGATGAAAAACTGCCGGGCAGCCGGACTGCCCTTTCAAATTCATACGACCGCCATGGAGTGGAATGAGGATGAGATTGAGGCAATTACGGATTTTGCCGTAGAAATGGGCGCTGTGGCTCACCATATCTTTTTCCTGGTGCCTACCGGAAGAGCCGTTAATATCGAGGATGAGGCTCTGCGCGTTGACAAGTATGAAAGTTTGTTGCAGCGGATCTTGACCAAACAGCAGCAGGTGGAGATCGAATTAAAACCGACCTGTGCTCCACAATTTGTACGGATGGCTCAGCAACGCGGGATGAACCTTCGTTTTCAGCGGGGTTGCCTGGCCGGAACTTCTTACTGCATTATCAGTCCCAAGGGCCTGGTTCAGCCGTGCGCTTATTTAAACCAGCCAGTGGGGGATGTGCGGGAGCAGCCTTTTGATGAAATCTGGAAAACGAGTCCCGCCTTGCAGCAACTGCGTACCCAGGAATACGGCGGTAAGTGCGGCGGCTGCCGATATATCGAGGCTTGCGGCGGTTGTCGGGCCCGGGCGGCTTTCTACCATGACGGGGATTACATGGCGGAAGATGAGTGGTGCCGTTATCCCGGTGGAAAAATCGACCCAGCCAAAGAGAGCAGCGAGAAATAAAAACTATAAAAAAGAAATTAATAATTAATGTAAAACGGTAATTATGAAATAACAGCAACTATAATTCAAAACGACAGCAACGATACTATTGAAAAAGATAAATGACAATAAAAACAAAGAAAACGATAAGTAATAAAACCCCAAAAAGATAGTATCGAAAATAAATTAAACATGCATGATGAATAGGAGCGATATTGGTGGATGACCGGGATCGGCAGCTTTTAAACCGGCTGCAGAGTCAATTTCCCCTGACCGCAAACCCTTTTCATACTTTAGGAGCGGAGCTCGGTTTAACTGAAGCGGAGATTTTAAGCCGGGTCAGCCGGCTTAAAGAAGCGGGGATTATCCGGCGAATTGGCGCCAGTTTTGATTCCCGGGCCTTAGGTTACGCAAGTACGCTTGCGGCTCTGCAGGTACCGGAGCCGCGGCTGCCGGAGGTGGTCGCCGTAGTTAACAGTTATGCGGGGGTAACCCACAATTACCGACGGAATCACGACTACAACCTCTGGTTTACCCTGATCGCGGCCGGCACAGCGGAAATAGAGACTATTTTGCAAGAGATTCAGGAACGGACCGGCGGCTTGCCGCTCATTAATCTGCCAGCCCAGCGGGTATTCAAGATCAAGGCAGAGTTTAGTTTTTGAGGTGATGAGACGAGATGCTTACGCCCAAAGAGATAGAAATAGTGCGTTTATTGCAGGGGGATATCCCCTTAACTGAGCGGCCTTTTGCGGATATGGCCGACCAGTTGAATATGACGGAAGCACAACTCCTGGAAAAAATCCAAAAGTTGCAGGAGTGGGGAATTATTCGGCGTTTTGGTGCTATTTTACGGCACCGTCAAGCCGGGATGCAGGCTAATGCCATGGTGGTTTGGATCATCCCGGAGGCAGAGGTGGAACGGGTGGGCAAACAGCTGGCCGCCTTTGCGGCCGTTACCCATTGTTATCAGCGGCCCACCGCGTTGGACTGGCCTTATAATCTGTATACGATGGTGCACGCCCGCACCCAGACGGAATGTGCTGCCTTGGTGCAGGAACTGGCGGCGGTTGCTGACCAGGCCGAACACCGGCTGCTGTACGGTCTGGAGGAGTTCAAAAAAACGAGCATGCGTTATTTTGCAGAAGAGGAGGACGCCCAAAATTAGCCGGGCTTAAGGAAGTAAAATGACCAATAAAATTAATGCGGGACTGGAGCAAAGCCGTTCGGCCGCCTGCTTTCAAGCTGCCCAAAAGTTGATTCCCGGGGGGGTAAACAGCCCGGTCCGGGCTTTCGGTTCCGTAGGCGGGACCCCGGTTTATATTCAAAATGGCGAAGGCGCTTATCTCTTTGATGTAGACGGAAATAAATATGTGGATATGCTGGCCTCCTGGGGGCCGCTGATCCTGGGACACCGGCACCCGCGGGTGCTTGAATCCCTTAAACAAACGCTGGAAATTGGCACAAGTTTTGGGGCGCCGACTGAACTCGAGACTAAACTGGCGGGTTTGGTGGTTGAGGCATTGCCTTCAGTCGACCGGGTGCGCATGGTAAGTTCCGGCACGGAAGCCACCATGAGTGCCTTGCGATTGGCTCGCGGGTATACCGGGCGCGACAAGATCTTAAAATTCGAGGGGTGTTACCACGGTCATGCCGATTCCCTGTTAATTAAGGCCGGCTCTGGCTTGCTTACTCTGGGAGTTCCGACGAGCGCCGGGGTGCCGGCCAGTCTGGCCGGGGCGACCTTGGTGGCGCCGTATAATGATTTAAAGGCCGCTGAGGCGCTGTTTTCCGCAGTCGGCCCGGAGATTGCCGCAGTTATTGTAGAGCCAGTAGCCGGGAATATGGGCGTAGTCCTGCCTAAGCCCGGATTTTTAGCGGGTTTAAGGGAGTTAACCTTGAAACACGGAGCTTTGCTCATCTTTGATGAAGTAATCACCGGCTTTCGTTTGAGTTTTGGCGGGGCGCAAGCAGAGATGAGTGTGGAACCGGACTTAACCTGTCTCGGTAAGATTATCGGCGGCGGCTTGCCGGTAGGGGCGTATGGCGGCCGGCGCGAGATCATGGAACATATTGCTCCGCTGGGCCCGGTCTATCAGGCCGGCACCCTTTCCGGAAATCCATTGGCCATGGCGGCCGGGGCGGCAACTTTGACAGCGCTTCAGGAGCCGGGGGTGTATGCAGACCTGGAGGAAAAGGCTGCCTACTTGTGTAGGGGACTCGCGGAAGGAGCTGCGGCCGCAGGCTATAAAGTTTGGATAGTTGAGCGGGGTAAAACTGAAACCCGGCCTAAACACCGGCCGGATCGAAGGTATGAAGTGTTTGATCTGGCAGGAGAAGGGATAAGAGAAGAGTTTACTGAGCAGCAAACCAAACTGGCCCAAGAGATGACTGATGCGGAACCAGGTGAACGGGGCGGCGTGTGTCTGACCCGGACCGGTTCGATGCTGAGTCAATTTTTTGTGAAGCAGCCGGTGGTTGATTACCGGTCCGCGATGCAGGCGGATACCGGGCAATACGCCCGTTATTTTTGGGCCATGCTTAAGGCCGGGGTCTATCTGGCCCCCGCGCAGTTTGAAGCAATGTTCGTTTCTTCAGCGCACACCTATGCGGATTTAGACGTAGTAATTTCGGCCAGTCAAAAGGCCTTGGCCGAGTTGGCTTAACTCGGCTAGCAGCGTAAAACTAATGCATGCCTGATAAAAGATCTAAAACGAAAAAATTTTAAAACAAAAAAATATCCGGCCATATCTTTGGCGTCCTTTGGCGTCTTTTGCGCCTTGACCAGGGTTATTCCATGACCTGGCCAACGCGGAAAAAGGTGCCCCGGCTCTTGGCAACCAAATTCGCTTTTTGGTTAAACACCTCGGCTTCCACTACCAATATTTGATGACCTGCATGGATGGCCTGGGCTTTAACTCGTAAGATTTCCCCGGTTTTCACCCGGGAAAAGTAATTGATGTTCATTTCCAAAGTCACTACTCTTATGTTTAGAGTTCTAAGCGCCACCCCCATTGCCGAGTCTGCAAAGGTGGCAATAACTCCGCCATGGGCTGTGCCGTAGGAATTAGCGAATTCCGGTCCGACTGTAATCAGCAGTTCGGCTTGCCCAGGAGCTAACATTAAAAGAACAATGTTTAGGTTTTGATGAGCCGGAATATTATTGGAGATGGCGACAACTTTTTCAAAAAGGGCGGCGTTTAGCCCTTGATTTTCAACCAGTGGTGTTTCGGGTGTGCGTAGCATCGTGGCTTATCCTCCTAAATCAGTCAATGATTGGTACTTGATAACAGAAACCGTAACCTCTGCCCGAATAACAGTTGTTTTAAAATTAAACGACAAAGCCAGTGATGTCAACCGTATAAATAACCGGTTAAGAACGTTTGCTTGGGAGGAATTCCATCCGCAGCAGCGAATAAAGTTAACGGTTGAACAGGTGTTTCCGTATCCGCGACTGCGGACCGAAGTGCCATTGTTTATGCTATTGAACCAAGGAATACCGCAGAATACCGGTGGCAAGCGAAATTCCCGTTAGCCTGGTTATCATTCAGACTGGGTTAAATTGGCTAAAGATATACTTTTCACAAATAACTTTTAGTTATATAATAATAAGCAGGCCAAACCGGCCAAGCTTTAGTTTAAAGAATAAGCCGAAGCCAATTTACTTTTGTTTCAGTTTAAAGTTACCGAACAAAATTTTATATTCATGCAGGAATTTTCGCGGTTTATGTAGAAATAGAAGGCGAATCAGATACTTGCGTCGCCCATGGGACGGGCTTTTTTTATGAATTGAAACTTAAAATAACTAAGTCTGGCATAAAATTATACTTTATTGGACTGGAATAGCCGGCTGAGGGTAAAGTAATGGCGCCATTTTAGCGGAGGTAAGTTTTGGCCCGGTTTATACTGGGTACAATTAAAGTAAGGTCCTTGGAATTAAATATAAACCTAAGGATCGCTAGTCTTTCCGGCTGATGGGTGACTCGGCTGAAAAAGGCGGACCCTTCTTAAAGATAAGGTGGTGGATAGTAAGAAACATAAATATATGTTTAACATCCCAGCCTAAAGAAGGTAAAGGCCTTCGACTGTTAATCAAGACGAATCCAGGTTGCAGTACGAAGACCGGGCCAAAATGAAGTGAAGGGTATCGTCAAATCTCAGAAATCTCGGTTGGGGGTGGTGAAAGAGGGTTCGTTCTAATTTTCAGGTAGTTTTAGTTGGTTGTTGTCTATGTGTTAAACTTTAAATCCAAAAATTTAGAACAAAAAGAGAAAACTATTCTCAAAGGAGGAAAAAGCTTTGAAAATAGCTGTATGTGTTAAGCAAACATTTGACACCGAAGCTAAGATTGTCCTCAAAGATGGAAAAGTTAGCGACGATGGGGTTAATCTGATCATTAATCCTTATGATGAAACTGCGGTGGAAGAAGCTCTCCAAATTAAAGAAAAACAAGGCGGAGAAGTTGTTGTAGTATCTGCTGGCAACGACAAGACTCAAGACGCTATTCGGCAGGCTTTAGCCATGGGCGCCGACAAAGGCGTATTAATCAATGCGGATCCTAATGCGGACGAGTATGCCCGTGCGGTCATTTTATCCAAGGTTGTTGGCGGTCTGGGCGCAGATCTGATTCTTTGCGGCCATGTGGCTGCTGACGATGGTTCTTCCCAAGTTCCGACTCGCTTAGCTGAAATCTTAAACCTCCCCCACGTTAACGTAGTAAATAAACTGGAAATAAACGGTGGCGTTGCTACCTGTTCCCGTGAAACTGATGGCGGGACGGAAGTTATCGAGGTTAAACTGCCGGCAATCATCACCTGCCAAGTAGGGATGAACGAACCCCGCTATCCTTCCATGAAGGGTATTATGCAAGCTAAAAAGAAACCGGTTGACAAAGCAGCTGGCGAAGCGGTTGCTTCCAAAGTTACGATCGCCTCTTACTTCATTCCCCCGGCAAAAGCAGCGGGTAAGAAAATCGAAGTTGACGCTCCCGAAGCAGCAGCTCAATTAGTAAACTGGATGAAGAACGAAGTCAGAGTAATTGGCTAGACCTGACGGAATTCACGAACAAAGGAGGAGTAAAGACTAATGGCAAAAGGAACATGGGTTGTTATTGACCAACGCGATGGAAAAATCCGCAAGGTCTCCCTGGAACTGATTTGCAAGGCTCGTGAGTTTGGCGATGAGGTTGCTGCAGTAGTTATGGGCAGTGGGATAGAAGGACTCGCAGCAGAAATCGGCAAATACGGTGCGGACAAGGTTTATGTAGCAGACGACGCTAAATTTGCTCAATATAATACCGGTGCTTATGCTGCTCAATTAGCCGCAATGGCGAAAAAATATGAGCCGGCTGCGATTATTTTTGGTCATTCCGCAATGGGTAAAGACTTGGCTCCGCGGACTGCTCAAAAGTTGGAAGCCGGTTTGGTTACTGACTGCACGGCCGTGGATGTAGATGGCGGCAAATTGACTTTTACCCGTCCGATTTATGCGGGTAAAGCCTTTGCGAAGGTAAACGTTGATAATGCTCCGGTTATGGCTACGATTCGGGCTAACATCTATGACCTGGTGGAAGCTCCGAAGTCCCCCGAGGTTATCAAAGCGGATATTGCGGTAAGTGATGCGGACATGTATCAAACCGTAAAACAATTTATCGCTACTGTTTCCAGCCGTCCAGAACTTACCGAAGCTAACTTCGTCGTATCCGGCGGCCGGGGCGCCAAAGGACCGGAAGGTTTCGTAATGCTTGGTCAATTAGCGGATATCTTTGGGGCAGCTGTGGGCGCTTCCCGGGCTGCGGTTGACTCTGGCTGGATTGACACCCAGTATCAAGTTGGTCAGACTGGTAAAGTAGTTAACCCGATTCTTTATGTAGCAGCTGGTATTTCTGGAGCGATCCAGCACGTAGCCGGCATGTCTTCTTCCAAGAATATCGTTGCCATCAATAAGGATCCAGAAGCAGCAATCTTCAACGTATCCGACTTCGGTATTGTTGGCGACATGCATGCGGTTGTCCCGGAAGTGATTAAACTATTGAAGTAAAGAAATAGTTGGGATTTAGAGTGGAATAAAATAATTCCCATAGATCTAGGTTCCGGATTATAAAGAGATACTGGATATGCGTAAAGCACTCTATCTGCCGGACCGCATATCCAGTATTAATGTAAAAAATAATCACTAGGGGGGTTATCGAATGGAGGGTTTGTTACATTTTTTCAGTTATTCGCCCAGTTTTGCCGAGGCTTCTAAGGAAGCGGTCGAGCTGATTACCCGTGTTTCCCCCACGAACATTCCCTGGGCCCATATGTATTTATTTATCATGTGGATTCCGATTTTGGCTTTCCTGATTGGTTTCTTTAACCGCTATAAGTTGTATAAGTTAGGCAAGCCGGAAGAAAACAAGCGGAATGATCAAATAGGGACTCGGATTGGCTCTTGGCTCAAATATACTTTTGGACACGGACGGATAACCAGAGAAAAACTGCCGGGTTGGAGTCATTTTGCTTTGTTTTGGGGTTGGGTAATCATGTTTGCCTTAACCGGCACCGTCGCGATTACCTCAACGGTCCGCGAAGTTTCGGAAATGTGGTTTGGGTTGCATATTCCCAAGATGACCGGCGATTTCTATG
>CAYXHK010000011.1:14833-19223 GCA_964464665.1 uncultured Syntrophomonadaceae bacterium | reverse complement strand
TTAGCGTGAAGGGTCGTTATGCTGAGAGTTTCACACGTAATATCGGGATCTTTACCCAGGAAGAGCAGGACCTATTGAGGAGAACGACCATCGCTGTGGCCGGAGTCGGCGGAGTAGGCGGGTTGCTGGTGGAAAGGCTGGTCAGATTGGGGATAGGCAACATAAGGCTGACGGATCCAGGAACCTTTGAGATCAGCAACATCAATCGCCAATATGGTTGTACCCGCAGATCCGACCAACTACAAAAGGCGGAGGTAGTCTACGAGGCGGTTCGGGAGATCAATCCAGAAGCCAGTATCATCTGCGACAATCGCGGCATCATCAGCTATCAGGATGCTGAGAAGCTGGTAACGGGCGCTGACCTAGTCATCGACGAGATGGATTACGGTGCCTGGAAGGAGTCTATATACCTGCAGAGGGCGGCACGCAAACAGGGCATCTACTACTGTTTCGCCGGCGCCATCGGTTTCGGTGCCCTGCTGACCAATTTCGATCCCCAAGGTATGACCCTGGAGGAGTACAATGGGTTGGCTACTGACCAGGACCTGGCCCAGAGTGAGATGATCATGGTAGGGGCGGAGCGAGTTCTTCCGGTTACTCCTTCCTACATTGGTGCGGCTATGAGTTTGGAGACCCTGAGTGAAATACTTGCCGGGCAGAAGCCGGTACCCACCTGCAGCATCGGGGTAGGCTTGGCCTCAATTCTGGCGGCTGATGCTGCCATAAACATTATCTTGAAACGTAAAGAGATAGTGACAGCCCCCCGCTATATCTATGTAGATCTGTGCGATCAACAATTCCTGGTTGGATCGATAATCCGATAATCCCCTAGAACAGGCCTGCATATGGAACACACGTATTGTATTAAGGTGTCGATTGGTTGCTGTATCTTAAGATGCGATAGGGGGTGCCATTACTAATATGTTCATGGTCAATCCTGCACAATTATGGTAAAATTGTTGAAAGTAAGATGAACGGTGTGGATTTCTTTGTTTTATCTCATTTTCGGCTGTCTGGCCTTTGCGGTGCTTTATGTTTTTGATTTTAATAAAATAAAACAGATTCATCCTACCCTTAATATCAGTTTTGCGGCAGGACTTTTGATGCTGTTCGGAGCAGCCATGGGGGTCTGGTTGAGCAGCCCGGTAAGCTTTAGATTACCGGGACCATTGCCCTGGATTTTTGGCTCTTTGGCTGCGGTGGCACTGATATTACAGCTTTATGTGCTGTTTTTCGCGATTCCCTTTCAGGAAACATATCTGGAGCTGGAGAAGTCCAACAAGGTAGTTGATACAGGCATGTTCGCACTCGCTCGCCACCCGGGGGTGATCTGGTTTTTCTTCCTGTTCCTTTTTTTGTGGTTAGCTACCGGCAAGATGATGCTGATGTGGGCAGGGATAATATGGACGGCGATGGATGTGCTCCACGTCTACATCCAAGACCGTTATCAGTTCCCCTTGATGTTTGAAGATTACGACGTATATACAAGAAAGGTTCCTTTTTTGATTCCGACGAAAGACAGCATCAAAAATAGCTTAAGAAGCAGATATTAAGGTCTAAAGCAGCAAAAAAACCATTGATTTCTCAATGGTCATTTTTCTATGGTGTCGGAGGCGGGACTTGAACCCGCACGGTCTCCCACACGCCCCTCAAACGTGCGCGTCTGCCGATTCCGCCACTCCGACAACTACTTCACTAGTATAATAAGCCGGCCCGAAAATGTCAAGGCAGGCAGTTGGCATGTTGGCATGGCTGGACAAAATCTTATACTAAAGAAAGATTATTTTGGAAAGAATAAGCAGATGGATGGATTTTACGAATCAGCAGCTTCCATAACCAATAAGCAGCCGAAGTCAGTATCGGGAATCTAATCCGAAAATGAAACGGATATAACCGATAGATTAGAAAAAATTAGTCATAAGACCGGATATAAGAGAACAGAAATAAGACCGCCGGCTTAAGGGCGGATAGGGCAGAAGCGATGATGATGATGGGCAAAGGCAGCAAAGAAAACGATATTCGTCTGGATAGAGTCTTAATCTCGGACTTGTTTATGATTACAGTCGGATCTTTTTTGATTACCTCGGCTTTTAATACCCTCTTAATCCCTAATCAGTTGTTAAGCGGGGGTATTGGGGGAGTGGCGATTTTGCTGCATTATCTATCCGGCTGGAACACTTCTTTGCTTTATGTCCTGCTCAATATCCCTATTTTCCTTTTTGGCATGAATTATATTGGTCGCCGGTTTATCATCTACAGTTTAGTCGGGGCCATTGCATTCAGTGCCTTTTTATCTTTGACGCAAAACTTTCCGGCAGTAATAGATGATCCGCTCCTGGGAGGAATACTGGGCGGACTGTTACATGGTCTGGGAGCGGGGATTGTGTTTCGGGGCCGGGGTTCGACCGGGGGAGTCGACGTGTTAGCGGTGGCCCTGAAAAAATGGAAGGGATTTAGCCTGGGCCAAACCACCATTGCCTTTAACCTGATTTTAATGGTTATTTTCGGGATGATATTCGACCTGAAACTGGCGGTTTATACCCTGATTTCGATGTTTATTACAACTTGGGTGATTGACTTTATGGAATCGGGTCTGGAAGAGGCCCGAACCGTGATGATTGTATCCGCTAAATCCCGGTTGATTGCCAAAAGTATTATGGCTAAAATGCATCGAGGGGTTACTTTTTTGACGGGAACCGGGGGGTATACTGGAGAACGGCAGGAGGTAGTTTTATGCGTAGTTAACCCGACCGAAGTTCCCCAGTTAAAAGAGATAGTCTTTGCGGTAGACGAGCAGGCATTTTTGATCATTAATAACGCCAAAGAGGTAGTGGGGCAGGGGTTTAAGTTGAAACCCTTTGAATATTGATCCCCACTGCAACGTTGCTGCAGAACCGGAGGCGGCTTAGTTTAAGTTAAAACCCTTTGATATTAATCCCCTGCTAAGGTGTGGCAGAAGCAAGAGAACCGTCCCCCTGCTTCGCTTTCTTACAACGGAAGCACTTGGAAGCAGGAGAACCGTCTTCTTGCTTCGGAAGCAAAAAGAACGTCCCCTTGTTTCAAGGGCTGCAAATCGTCCCCCTGCTTCGTTCCATTGTTCCTCCCTGCTTCCTTTGTTTCCTTAGGGTGTGGGGATAAGGGCTGATTTCAGGAGCACATTATCGTAGTAGTAGTCAATCCTGCCGCCGGCCACGCGTCCACGGAGGGCCACTAATACAGCGACTGCATAAAAGGTGATTTCTTTGGTGGGTCTAGTCCAAAAATCGACGCGGACGCAATTGGTGGTTCCCCGGGAATTGATGGTTACTTCCCCGACTTTGTATTCTTCATTTCCCAACTGGTAAAGCAGATAACCGATTTTAAAGTTGGGGCTGGTTTTTACGATGTTGATATCGTTTACGTCGGCTTCGAGAAACCGGGAAAGGAGTTGGTCATCTAATTCCGGGAATTCCAGGGAGTCATCGTTAAACTCCAACTGCTCCTTTTCTACCCATGTCCCATAGCAGTGTTTAACCTGAATCGCTGGCTTATCTGCGGCAGCGGCTTGATTTTGAATATAACTCATAATAAATTCTTCAGTCTCTAATAACAAATCGTTGGTCTCAACGGTCTCGCAGAATTCCTCCTGGATTTCCGCTTCCTCCCCGGCCTCGGTTTCGCTTTGCGGTTCGGAGTCATCCAGAGATTGGCTTGCGAGGTCATCCAGCAATTTCGTATTGATTTGCGTCAGACCTTCTAAGACCTCGGACTTATAAAGCAGGATTACGGTGCCCACAACTTGCCCGGCATAGAGTACCTCGGTTATTTCCGCTTCAGCGGTTCGGGTTTTATTAACCATTTCGAAAGTCATTTGCGGTGAAACCTCCATTTTAAGTTCATATTTTGGTAATATTTATTAAGCCCCTTCATTTTTCAATTATAGTGGAGGGTTCAAAAAGTGGGAAGTTGTTTTTCAATATTTTCAACGGTTTTAGGATACCCTTTTGTAGGTTGTTTTAAAGTGCCAGTTTTGCCGATTATAATCTTTGTTTATCCAGACTGGTTAAATGAGTAAGACTGTCAAGTGAGTAACTGCCTAAGTGATGCTAAGCTTTTAATTTCCATTTTTATTTTTTTATTTGTTAAGCAAAAGCAATTGTAAAGGAGCGGTGATTAATAGATGCCGGAAGAAACGCGAAATCAGGTTTTAATTAAGGTAAGCAAACTGCATCCCGCTGCCGTGCTCCCCACTAGAGCGACCAGCGGGAGCGCCGGGTTTGATTTATACGCGATTGAATCTGCAGAGATTCAGCCCTTGCCGGGAGGGGTCACGCTGCGCACGGGTATTGCCGTGGAATTGCCTCCGGGTTACGAGATGCAGATTCGGGGCCGGAGTGGGTTGGCTTTTCGG
>CAYXHK010000011.1:0-14823 GCA_964464665.1 uncultured Syntrophomonadaceae bacterium | reverse complement strand
TTTGCACCTCGGTACGATTGACCAGGATTATCGGGGGGAAGTTTTAATTAGGCTGTGGAACTTGGGCGCCGCCCCTTTTAAAATTGCGCCGGGAGATAGAATTGCCCAAGCGGTAATTCAAAGAATCGAGCCAGTTTACCTGACTGAAGTGAGCGAAATCAGTGACACGGAGCGGGGCGCGGGCGGGTTTGGCCATACCGGCCGGTAAAAATCTTAAATTTTGGTATTTTAGGCTGTGAAACCTTGATTTTGGCCGAGATACCTTGGTCTTGCAGGAAAATCGCGATAAAAACCGAAAATTTCCGACCAGGAGTCTAAATTATTTATACAATTTGTAATATAATAAAAATAACGGAGGGGAAGCCAGTGGGTTAAAAGGGGGGGAAGTCATTGAAAGAAATCAATGCTTACCTAGTTCCGCGGTTTAGTCCGGAGCAATGCCCAAAATGTTCAAGCCGCTTCAAAGGCCCATATGATTTTCGGCCGGTAGCGGTTGCGGAAAGCACTGAGTCAGCCAAACCAGCGGAAGGAACATCAGTCAGTGAAATGTTGTTGACCGCCTGGAACGGGGAAACCTTAATCCAGTATCTTCGGTGCCAGCATTGCCAAAACATTACGATGATCGTCAATCTCGACCAGAGTTATGTGCTTACCTTACCCGAGGCGGAAGATTTAATAAGGGAAGGGTATACCGCTATTCTCCCGGTTACGATTCAGCAAATCGATACGGAGCTTAACGAACCGCTTTCTTTTTGGTTTCGGGTCACCTATGACCGGCTGCATAAGCAAGCGGAAACGCTTAGGGTTAACCTGAATTCTTTAGAGGATCATGGAAAGAGAGCCAGCCGTTTTGAGAAAGGGATGAATCCCATATTATCCGATGTCCTGCGGGAGATTAAAAAGCAGGAAAAATTGGAGAGGCTGCACTGCGCCGCTCGGGAGGCCTTAGAAGACAACTGGGAAAGAATAGGTTCTGATTCCAGGGAGATGCTGACTGCGGCCAATTTAATCCGCAATGATTTGATGCTTTATGCGCAAGTAAAACCGGAGCTCGATTTCGTAGCCCCGGTCTTGTTTTATGCCCGAGCGCTGGAGAATGAGCTATATACCAAGGTTTTTAAACCATTTGCCGAGGTCAGTAACACTTTTAATTATGAATACGAGGCTTCTAATCCTTTTTTGAAGGAAGCCATCTGGAGTTTGAAACAAATGTGTGAAAGGGGTCGCAAGCCCAATCTGGGAGAGATGGCGCACTGTTTAAATACCCTAACCACTCCCAAGGTGTATGGCAACTGGTTCCGTACCTTTATCAAGACCCACATCCGGGATTATGAGTGTTTGTTTGTGGAACAGGTATTTCCCCAAAGGATGGTCGGCTTTATAAATGCTTACCGTAACCGCTGGGGAATCATCGGCCCGCTTACTCGTCAGGAATGCGAAAAATGTGAAGAATATCTGTTTTGCGAACCCGTTAAATTATTAAAGCTGGTGTCGGATTTGGTTTAAACAATCCGCTCGGGAGTTTACCGTCTTCCTGGGGCTTCCCTCAGGTTTAGCTTTGATTCGAGCCGGGGATCTGGCTTTAATCCGATTTCAGGTTTGTACTCTGACCCTGACCCTGACTTTGATTTTGGTTCTGGTTCTCACCTTGGTTCTGATTTTGGCTTTGTCCTTGATTGGAGCCATTCTTTTTTTGCCCGAGTTTAGATTCTAGCTCACCAAGATTGTTTAAACAGATTCTCGCTTTAATCTCAGCTAAAGAGCCGTCCTCCTTGCTGGCAACCTGCTCCAAATCGGTCAGGCTGTAGTCAAATTGGCTGGTCAGCCCCGGATCAGCCTCCGTCATTCTCGGCTGCGCATATTTCCACTCTTCCTGGAGTTCATGCAAATGGAGCTTTGCTGCGGTCCAGTCTGAAGCCTTAATCTGCAAAAGGATCGCATTGAGATTATAACGCAGCCGGTGTATTTCGGGCGGAACTTGAGTCTGGAAGAGCTGTTCAATATCAACGATGAACTTATAAAGTTCGTTATCTTCAATCAGGGTAGACAGCGCCCTGCGGCCGGTTGCCTCTTTAGTCAGTTTTTCGAGCTGCGTCTCAAAACCGGCAATCAACTCGGGCTTGGCTCCGACTTTGATTATATTCGGTTCCAGCGCATTCCATTGTTGATGGAGACCCTGAATCATTTGGTCAACCAGCGACCATGGCTGCTGGGACTCCTTTGGGGCTTCGGGGGCAGTTCCTGTTTCCATGCCTTGCTGTTGCCCTGCTTTTGGTTCTGCGGTTCGGGCTTCCGCTGGTTTTTGATTCTTGCCAGCTTCATCTTCATCTGCGCCTTTTTGGGGGTTTTTCCCAGAGTTTGCGGCGGACTGCCGGTTTTGGTCACCGTCACCCTGAGTTCTTTCCCTATCCTGTTCCTGACTCCCGGCACCTGGGGAAACCTGACCCGTTTGACCGGTGTTTTCTTTCCCCCCTTGATTTTGATTTTGCGGACTTAGCTGCTCCGGAGGATTTTTAGTCATCCCCGCTTGGTCGAGCAGGGTTTGGGTTATGCTGTTTAAGCTGGTAAGCATGGACGCCAATTCTTCGGGCGGCTTAGGTTTTGCACTGTCCTTATTTGTGGAATTTTCTTTGGGCGCAGCAGGCGATTTCAGTGACGGCAGCATCGAACACCCCAACCCGAAGCTGCTAAAAGTTAAAGCCGTTATGATCAATAAACAAAGCAAAGTTTTAAAGGAACGCGATCCGCTCCTCGCATCTTTAAACATAGCCCTTCACCTCTATGCTTAGAATGTCCAGAATGATATATCTTTACTATATTTTCAGTGAAATGTCGAGCGTGCTGTTCAGAGCGCATCCGGAAGGAATTTCTTGATGATAATATTTTAAAGATGATATCTTAAAGATAATATCTGAAAATATATCAAGAAAAAAACCGGTCATAAAGACCGGCTGTAAAGCATACATAATACATGCCTAAAGACAGTATCATTTAAGCGGTTAATCAACTATAATAAGTTAATAGAAGGGGAAAGACGGTGCACCGTTCGTACCCTAGGGGCACCTGCTCTTGGCGCTGAGGGCACGTGCCCTGCGTTGTTTTTTGCCGCAATTCCATGCAAACATCAATTACGTCGCTACGCAGCGATATAAGCGATATAAATAGGAATGAAGTCTTTTTCTTGTCCCACTCTGTGCTACACTCCACTTAAGGAAGAAAGATTTATTTTTACCCGGCGGAATACCGGCTTAAAGGATTGTTTGCGACAGGAACAGTTCAATTTCTTTAGGCCGGCAGCAGCTGTGCCGGACGGATTACTCTACGTTCTTTTACCAGGACTATACCGTCTCGCGTCAGCCGAATCTCCGGCAGGTGGGTAGAGGTGAGAAACAGTAAAGTATAGACTGGGTCGTAATGTGGATGTCCCGCTTCCTGCAGAAGGTTTTCCAGGGCCATGGTTTCCTGGATTAAATAAGGCATTTCCCGCTCAGACATGGCTCCTCCGATAGGCAGCGGCAGTTCATAAGCAATTTTTCCTTCCTGCATCAGCACAATCCCTCCGCCCAGTTCTATTACGCGCTGCAGAGCCAGCAGCATGGCACCAGGATTTTGGCCAATCAGTAAATAATCCGTAGAGATGTTGTAAGAGGAAACGAGGGCGTCAAGCTTTGTGGCAAATCCGCGGATAATTCCCGGGGTGACGCGCGTCATTTCTCGGTCAATCAGCACCGCATAACAGAGGCCGCTTTCCGGTTCAAGCTGGAGGCGGTTTTGCTGTTTAATCAGCCCATTAGTGCCGATAGGCATATCCCGGCGCCGGGTGATGACTGGGTTGACCAGATCGATAACCGGGAAGGTAGTTTCGCTGTCGATCTCCGGGAGCAACAGAAACTCCTGGCAAGCCGGCCTTAAATGGTTTTGCGCCAGCGGTAAAGGTTGAAATCCGATTTCAGACCAGTTGATTACCGGAGTGGCTAAAAAGCTTTGCACTGCTTGTGGGGTGCGCCGCACCAGCAGACGACCATCCGCATAGACCTGTTCCGGGGTAGGTTCGGTTAAATCGGACAGGACGAGGATATCTGCCAGCCGTCCCGGCCCAATCCCGCCCAATTCTTGCTCCAGCCCGTAGTAGACTGCGGGATTTCGGGTCACCATTTGATAAGCAGTCAGCGGTTTAACCCCGTTTTCCATCGCCAGTTTGATTAAGTAGTCCGCGGCCCCGTGCCGCATAAAACTGGGAGACGGACCGTCAATCGTCAGCATCAGACGTTCCCAGCTTGCGTGTTCCTGCTTTAATAAGCCCTGCACTAAAACCGGCAAATCGGGCCGCAGGGAGGAGCAGCGAAGCGTGGCGTACAAACCCAGCTCCAGGCGGCGGAGCACTTCTTCGGTGGTGATCGACTCATGACAAGCGGTTAATCCAGCAACGGCCAGACTATTCAGCGTATTTGAGGAAGCTGCCGGGGCGTGGCCTTCCGCTTTTTTTCCCGCAATTAGGGCATCCGCCATTAATCGGCGCAGCTTAGCGTTACCAGCCAGCAACGAAGGCCAATCCGTGAGTTCCCCGATTTGCATAACGTAACGGTGTTCGATTAAACGCCGGATGTTCGCATAGCTGAATTTTTCGGCATAACTCTCGTCGTCCGCAAAGGTTTGCGGATCCAAACGAGCGCTCCAGAGCATTTTAATCGGCAGTTCCCCGAATAATTCCATCAGTTTAATCAACTCATCCAAGGGGAGGTTCCGCATTAAAATTAAGTTGTCATTAATCGAACTGGTGGTGCCGTGCGTTAATACGTGCTTAGCATAAGTAAGCGGGTTGTAGAGCAAAAATGGGTGCCCGTGCGGCTCAATATAACCCGGGGCTAAAAATTTACCCATCACCTCAATAACCTGGGTAGTCGGCCCTACCATTTTATCGGAAAGCCCCACATAAGCGATCCGCTCGCCATAAACCGCGAGGTTGGCTTTCTGTACCGTCCCGCTGTAAACATTAATCAGGTCCGCTCCGCTGAAGTATAAGTCTGCATTTTTTACTCCCTGTGCTACCTCCAGCAGATCCGACATGGTTTGGTAATCCCATTTTCTCAATCTTCCCCGACCCATCTGCCGATTTCCTCCGTCATTTCCGCTAATTTTGGGTAGTTCACCATAATCTCTGCTTGGGATTGGTTATTCTAAGCCGGGTATAACCAGCTGAATAACGATTGTTTTTATATTAACTCGCCTTTGGTTGCATCTTCTTAACGCATCTTTAAATAAATGTATCTTTAAATTACTACGGGGGCGGAGCTTTGGCAACTTAAAACAGAATTATTTACAAGGTATTGTTTAATAATACATACAGATAATACTTAGGTAAAGGAGGTGAGAAAAATGATGCAATCAAGGAGTGTTGAACTTATGAAAGCTTTACGGGACCGGAAACTGCATATGGGCGATCCGGCCAATCGTAATGCCGCTTATATGAATATTGATCAAATTTTTAGAGCCAAGGGCGACCAGGAAGATCCAACTAAATACCCCGCTTGGTAGTCTCAAAAATCAATCAAGGCATTGTAAATAAAATCAGCAGGGCTTGTATGAATTCATACAAGCCCTATTTTTAAACTAAGGGAAAGGGGATGAGAAGATGGAACCGTTAAATTCCGGCGAAAATCTCAAGCAGGACAATGTCTACCGGGAAACTTGGCAGCAATGGGCGGAAAAAACCGACCTGGAGAAAGCCTTAGCCGTGGGAAGTCAGGGTGGACCGGAATTCAGAGAAGAAGAGCGGAGGTTATATTTGGACGAGTTCCCCGAAGACGTTATCTTGGCGCTGTCATTACGCGAGGCGGAAAAGCCGGAGAGCCTGAACCAGGTTACTGAGGCCTTAATTAAGCCGGAGGCCAAAGCCATCATCTTGCGGGGGGACGTTTCTCCGGAAGCGGAAGCCCGTTATTTCAAGTTGGCGCAAAAGCATGACCGGCACTGTACCGTTAGGCATGACCCAGAGTTTAGAGGGGAAGTGGCTTTGATCGTTATTTGTGATTAAGGCATAGAGCGTTTCAAGTTAAGAGACAATCGGCTTAAATATTTTTCCGGTAATAGTTTTAAAATAATTTTCAATAAATATTTTTTTAAAGTTTCAATCCAGCTTATTTAAACTAATTTAAAACTTAAATTTTTAGGGTGACGATCTTTTTATGGTAATATATACTTAGTTTAAAAAATGATTAAATGGAGCAATAACCATGCCTATTACTGACGAACATCCGAAAAGAACGGGTATCGCTGAAAAACCGGTTAAAGCAGTTTTAAGTATTCGGGAAGAGTATCAGAGCAAGCTGGTTTCCCTGGAAGAGGCGGCGAAACAGGTACGCTCAAACCAGCAGGTAGTGGTCTCAACCGGGCCAGCCGAACCGTTTGGGTTGATTGAAGCTTTATATCGAAGGAGACACGAGTTAGTTGGTGTCACCATGCACCACAATCTCCCTTTATATCCTTTTTCATATTTAAAGAATGATTCAACTCCGCGTTTTAACGTGAATATGTGGTTTAGCAGTTTTCTGTCCCGTCAGGGGATTAACGAAGGCTGGTGCAACTATACCCCTAACCATTTCCATGAACTCCCCTATTTTATTTCCGAATACGTTAAACCGGATATCTTTATGGCTGCGGTCAGCCCGATGGATGCGGAAGGTTATTTTACTTTTGGAACCGCGGTGGCGGGTAATTTCGAGGTGATGGAGCACGCCCGGCTGATTATAGTTGAGGAAAATGAAAACATGCCCGTAACCTATGGCCGGACCAGGGTCCACATTTCCGAGGTGGATTATGTTTGCCAAAGTAATCATGCTTTGCCGCAGATTCCTTTTGGCAAGTCCACGCCGGAAGCAGAAGCGATAGGGGAATTGGTCTCCCAATTAGTAAAGGACGGCGCTACGTTGCAGCTGGGCATTGGCGATATCCCCAACGCGGTGGCCAAACAACTCAAAGACAAGCGGGATTTGGGCGTGCACACGGAAATGATCAGTGACAATATCGTTGATCTGTTTGAAAATGGGGCCATCAGCAACCGTTTAAAGCCGCTTAATCCGGGCAAGATTGTGACATCCGTGGTTTTGGGCACCCAAAGACTTTACGATTTCGTAAACCAAAATCCACTGGTGGAACTGCACCCGATTTCTTATACTAATAATCCGGTCGTTATCAGTCAAAATCCAAATCTTGCGGCCATCAATGGCACCTTGGAAGTCGATCTCTTTGGCCAGTGTGCTTCGGAAAGCATTGGCTCTAAGTATTACAGCGGCACCGGCGGTCAAGCCGACTTTTGCCGGGGGGCGATTCATTCGCGCGGCGGCAAAAGTATTTTAGTGCTTCCATCCACCTATAATAACGGCCGTTCTTCCCGAATCGTCCCTTATCTTAAACCGGGCACGATCGTAACCGTGACCAAGAACGACACCGATTATGTGGTTACGGAACATGGGATTGCGCAGCTTCGGGGTAAAACCTTAAGGCAGCGGGCGTTAGAACTGATCGCCATTGCCCATCCCGATTTTCGGATGGAGTTAAGGCGGGAAGCCGCCAAAATGGCCTTAGTATAGTTAGAAATATTATAATGTAAGTCCTATGTTTGAAAATGAAAATCTGCTTTTTTCCTTTTAATTCGATCAGGATGCGGGTCTTTGTATAAAAATTTAGCTCCGGCTGGATACCGGGAAAGGGTTTGAGGGCTAAGTTTTCTGGGTATAATATTTATGTAAGTTGATGGAAAGGGTTTATCGGGCGGGTAGGCCGCCGTAGCCGGCGGATTATTAATCTAATACTTAATTAAATCCATAAGACCGGTTAAACTTTAACCGGTCTTTGCAGTGGTTTGGTATGCGGGATGGCGATAAAGCCAACCAAAGGAGGTGGGTTATGTTGAAGCGGTTGATGACGTATTTTATCAAGGGAATACTGACTTTTTTACCGATTGCCTTGACCATTTACGTCGTGGTCTGGATTTTCAATGTAATTGACGGTATTATCGGCAAGTATTTCATTGCCATAGGCATTGATATTCCTGGACTGGGTCTATTGACCACCTTGGTTTTTATTACCCTGATCGGTATTGTGAGTAATCTCTTTTTAAGCCGCCGAATAATTGATTTTCTGGACCGGATTATGGGAAACATGCCCCTGATCAAGCTGATCTATACTATTATCAAGGAGACGACCCACGCCTTGCTGGGTAATAAGAATTATTTCGGACAGGTGGTAATGCTTAGCCTTCCAGGGGATGCGGATATCAAAATTTTAGGGTTTATTACGGCCGAAGACGCAGAAATGTTTAATCTAAAGGATTACGTGGCGGTCTATGTTTTACAGAGTATGCAGTGGGCCGGCTTTACCTTTTTAGTGCCGCGGGATCGCGTAGAAATTCTGGATATGAAAACGGAAGTGGCGCTTCAGTTTATTGTTTCCGCCGGAATTACCGGCAAGGAGAATGGAAAAACCGGATAAAAAGCTCTCCGGCTAAGCTTTCGAATAAGTTTCCAATTAAGCCTTTTTGGTTAATCATTAGCTAAATCTAATATTTTAAATTATTTAATGATTCTTGTTACCGTTTGTCCCCTCAGGGGACAAACGGAATTAATTTTAGGGTTATAAAGCTCGGATATGTAAATGGAAATTGCAGTTTAATCGGCTTAAACGGTTGTTTCAGCGAAAAGGCAGTTGTTTTGGTTAAAGACAGCTGCTTTTTTGCTGTCTTGAATTTAGGGAGCGTGATATTCCCAGGCCGGGATAGATTCATAATTGTATAAAAAAAGCGAATAATCTATAAGTTTGAGGGAGGAAATAAAAGTTTTTTAGCTAATATCATATAGTATGGGAGTTGGCCTAGATAACGGAAATACCATGACTAATCTAAAAGAAGTTTAACGGCATCTTTTCTTGTTTCCCCGTACCCATAACGAAAAACCATGACTAATCTAAAAGGGGGCTGGTCGTATTGATGGGCCGGGAAGAGGCTCTGCGGGTTATTCATAAGCGCCATATTACGCCCAGTCAGGCTGCCACCCAATATCTCAGATGGAAAAATGAATGCGAACGCAAGGTTAAAGACCCCCGTAGTCCTTGGAACAATCAATTGTGTACGGAAGAAGAACGTTTATGGTTCAGAGAGTATGATTTAAAAAAGTTGGAAGCCTTGTGGGTTCTGAGTGAGGGTACCTTACCCGAGAAAGAAAGGCCTGGCTTCGAGGTAATTATTGAGGATAATGCAGAGTGTCCGCTAGTTCCGCTGTTGCGGGGGATTTATAGCCAAGAAATCGGCCAGGAGGATTTTGGCTCGGTAATTACCTTATGTGGGGTAATTTGTCCTAAAGTATTAGGGGCTCGGCTGGTTAACAAGGAAGGGGTCTGTCAGATCCGGCTGCGTTTATTAGGGAAAGAGATGGTCACTTTTTAACCTGCGGTTTTTTAAATAAGGAGAGGTGGGGAATGTTAAGTTCAAACTCGGAAAACAACATCACCCAAATCGAACGGATTGTTACGAAAATAGCTAAAAGGCGAAGAGATTCGCTGCGTCAAGCCCGGGAAATTGGACTGGACGGGATTGAACGGGCTTACTATATGGCGGAGGCTAATGCTTACAACGTAGTTATTGATATGATCGCTGAAGAATTTGGGAGTGAATCGGTCTGGCGTTTCGCGGAGGAGGTTAAATAATCTAGCTGGCATTGGGGGGAGGCTATTGTACCTAAAAGATGGCAATATGACTCTTGATTCGTTTACCGTACTGGGCACGCAGCATTTCCCCAGTTTTTTGATTAAAGGAGACCGATACGCTTTAATCGAAACCGGGATTAGCTGTTCGGCAGCTTTGGTCATCCAACAATTTCAGGACTTAGGTTTAGATCCGCGATTGGTAGAGTACCTTTTGATCATGCACGCGCATCCGGACCATGTTACTGGGATTCCGTTTTTATTGGAGGCTTTTCCGGAGGCCAAGGTAGTAGGCTCGACTGTAGCCCAAAGAGTTTTAAGCAAAGAAAAAGTGGTTCGCAGTTTTTATCTGGAAGACCAGGTTTTAAGTTCTGCCTTGCTGGCTCGCGGGGAAATTTCAGCTTTGGTTAGCCCGCGGGTGGAAAAGGTTATCCCGGTTCACTTAACGGTGAAACAGGGAGATGAACTGGATTTGGGGCGGGATTGTCGACTCAAATTCCTTGAAACCCCGGGGCACAGCCCCTGCAGTCTCAGCGTTTTTTGGCCCTCAACCCAAGCTCTGTTCATTTCGGACGCCGGGGGTTTTTTGGCCTCGCCCAATCGTAATTTTGCTTGCTTTTTCTCCGGTTTTCAAACTTACTTAGATTCACTACAACGGTTAAAGCAGTTGGCTCCCCAAGTAATTATCCCCGCCCATAATCCGATGGTGGTGGGTGAGCAGGCAGTTGCCCAGTACTTAGAGATGGTCGAACAGGCAGCGCACCAGATGGGGAGAGAGATCTGGGAAACCCTGAAACGCGGCAAGGAGTCTAGAGTGCTGGCGGATAAAATTTTTCAGGAACAGTACCAGGATGACCTTACCATCTACTCTGAGAAAAACATTCGAGGTTGTATCGAAGCCCTGATAAATCGGATTGCGGAAACCGGAGACGATTATTTTAAACGGGGTGTTTAAAATGGCTAAAACAGAAGATTTGTTTTTGCTTTTAAACCAATTGTCGGAACTTAGCGGCGATGAAATCCAGTTTTTACAAGACCAGGGTTATCTGCAGGCTGACCAGATTTTAAGCGCTGAAGCGGAAAGTTTTAAGCACCAGTTTCTGGAGGAGAAGGCCGAGCAGGTTTATCAAGCAATTTTAGATAGTGTGGATGATGTTGAAGCCTTTATAAATTTAAGGGCTAAAGGCGTCATTCAGCAGCATAAAACCTTCTTAATCATAGTCCGGCATTTAGTTACCCAGGGCCGCATTCTGAGAAAGAATTGAGCCAGGAAGCGCGGCCTTCCGTGGGAAGGGTAAAATTAACCATCAGGATTTTGGTTGCTTCTTAGCGAAGCGTAAGTGGGGGTAGTTCATACTGGGGTTTAAAACTCTATAACCGTAAAATAATAATCTTCCAAATAATCGGGTAAAGTAAGCTTTAAAGGCTTGTATTTTGTATTATTTCTGCTCACTTAAATTTTTTTAGTTGTAATCATAAACCCTATAGGGTATATTTCTATAGGGTTGTTCTATGATTTGCATTTCGTCTGGAGATGAATGCTAAGAAGTAGGAGGGTGAAGGAATTTTGGGGAATTTACCGGATTATCTGGGAGTAGTAGCCTTCGGGGTAAAAATGGGGGTCATCTTGCCCGGGTGCGATATAGTTGACACAGTTTATGATTCTTTAGCCCAGGTGGATAAGGATGGTTTCTTGGATGATGGCGATGTAATTTGCGTTACGGAATCGGTTGTAGCCCGCTCGCAAAACAATTTTGTCTCAGTCCAAGATGTAGCGCTTCAGGTTCGCGAAAAACTGGGAATAGGTCCTGCCGATAGAATTGGAGTAGTTTTTCCAATTCTAAGTCGTAACCGATTCTCTTTGATTTTAAAAGGAATTGCCGCAGCGGTACCCCAAGGCGAGGTGGTCTTGCAGCTTTCATACCCAACGGATGAAGTCGGCAATCAGCTAATACCCGAGGATTATTCTGATTCAGCCGGTAAGTGCTATGGGGACGTAATCACTAAAGATGAAGCCCAGGTGCTGAACTTCCGCCATCCGATTACCGGGGTTGATTATATTCAGCTGTATAGTGATATTATTGAGGAAGAACAAGCGCGAGCGGAAATTTTTCTTTGCAACGACCCAATGCGTATAGCGCAGTTTGAGGTAGCCGGGGTGATAGTTGCCGACATTCATAGAAGAAATAAAACCAAAGCCAAGTTAAGCCAGGTGGTTGACAACTGCATAACCTTGCAGGATCTTTGTAACACCGGCACCAACTGGTCTGAATGGGGGTTGTTGGGGAGTAACCTTTCGGCTGGCGACAAGCTAAAGCTTCCTCCACGCCAAGCGGATCAAGTTGCGGAAGCTATTCAGAAGCGGGTTGCCGCTGGTTTAAATAAAAATGTGGAAGTAATTATAAACGGCGACGGCGCCTATCGGGATCCTTCAACCGGTATTTATGAACTGGCCGACCCAATGCCTGCTTTCGGCGCTACCTTTAAGTTGAGGGGAGCTTACCGGGAAGGTTTTAAATATAAATACCTGGTAGACAAATACCATGCTAATGGGCAAAATTCCGTTGAAATTGAAGCAAGTTTAAAGGCGAAAAAAGGGGAAGAGTTTTCCCGGGATAGTATTGAGACCGAGGGAACTACGCCGCGCCGGGCGGAGGATATTATTGCCAGTTTAGCTGATCTGATTAGTGGATCGGCCGACGCCGGGACCCCTTTAGTGATCTGTAAAGACTTTTTGGGCAGCACCCGTCGCCGGGATTAAAAAATACCAGGGCTAAATACCTAAAGCCACAATGTCTTAACCAATTTTTAAGGATTAAATTTATATATGAAATTCGATTCGTATATTATAAGTAAATAGATACCTAATTAACCATAATAAACGGAATCAACATAACGGTTAAGAGTGGTTAACGAAAATAAAAACTAAAACAATAAAATAAACAATAGAAAAAGGACCCGCTTCAGCGGATCCTTTTTTTGCGTTTCCCATTTGGAACGTTCGTTAAGGTAGTTAACTGGTTTAATAACTAGGAAATCTTATTGCTCTTCCGCCAGATATTCATGCGGTCCGCATCTTTGATCAGGTCGTCACGGAGGTCCGGGTGCGCAATGTTGATCAGTCTTTCAGCCCGTTCCCAAGTTGAACGTCCCGCTACTTCCGCCATACCGTACTCAGTTACGTAGATATGGCCAAGGGTACGGGGGACGGTTACGATGGAGTTTACCGGTAAACTCGGAACGATCCGAGATTTTAGATTACCTTGTTTGTCGGTAAAGCTGGAGGTGCAGCAGATAAAGCCTTTACCGCCTTTAGACATATAAGCGCCGCTGTGGAAGTCGAGCTGTCCGCCGGTACCGCTGATGTGACGGGTTCCGGAAGATTCGGAGGATACTTGGCCATATAGGTCAATTTCTAAGCAGTTATTAATGGACATCATGTTGTCATTGGCTGCCATGACATACGGATCGTTGGTGTAGCCTACCGAATAGGTTACAACTGAGGGGTTATTATCGATCCAATCATATAAGAATTGACTGCCAGCCGCAAAACCGAAGGTAGACTTGCCTTTGTCTACTCCTTTATACTTATTGGTTAATTTTCCGGCTTGGTACATGTGGTAATAAGCGTCAACCATCATTTCCGTCTGGCAACCCAAGTCTTTCAGATCAGATTCAGCGATCAAAGTACCCACTACGTTGGGCATTCCGCCGATGCCGAGCTGGATGCAAGCGCCGTTCGGGATTTGTTCCACAACTAAGGCCGCAATTTTCTTGTCAATTTCAGTCGGAGTGGCTGCCCCAATGGTTTCTACCGGGGATTCGTGTTCAATGATGTAGTCAATTTCAGAAATATGGACACATTCTTCCTGTCCGCCCATTGCCCAGGGGAGCTTGGAATTTACTTCCAGAACAATCTTTTTGGCTACATCGCAGATCGCCCGGCTGGATGCATTGGCCAGATGGAAGTTAAAGAAGCCGGCTTTATTCATCGGAGTTACCCGCAGGACGGCGACGTCAACATCGTTGGCGAGATTCTTGCGATAGAAGTTCGGTTGGTTACGGAAGACCATGGGGTGATAGTAGGTTAATCCTTTTTCGCCCATTTTACGGTCATAGCCGGTAAAATGCCAGTTGGAAAGAGTAAAGACTTGTCCTTCGGGATCGGCTTCTATTAGAGCGGATGGTCTTAAGGAGAGAACTCCCCGAACCTTGATATCCTTTAATTCCTCTTTGCGGGCGGCCAGGGCCTTATCAAATGCGTAGGGCATAGCATGACCAAAGCTGTAATCAATCCAATCTCCAGTTTTAACTACTTGCGCTGCTTGTTCTGCACTAACTAATTTGGATTTGTATTCACTAGTATAAGCCAATTTCGACACCTCCGTAATATTTTGCTAAGTAAAGTAAGTGCAACTTGGATGTTGCTGCGATCCTAAAAGACCCTGACCAGTCACCTCCCTTTACAGTTTTATATGTATTTTCTATCTTAGGAAACTTTATATACCAACATAAATAATCCCAGTCAGTCAATAAGAACGGCTTATTATACAGGAGAAATGAAAGAGGAGAATCACATTTGAAATGCATTAGCTTATTCTATCTTATTGCGATTTAAGAGAATTTTTCGACAATATTAAAATAGTATGTGTTTAAGAATAATTGACTCACAAAGACATTTTAACAGAATAGACGGTATAGTGTAAAGTACTTCAGCAGTGGATATATTGGCCGCTCAGACCTTAATCCCTGGTAAAACGCAATAAGATTAAGGCCTTGGTATCAAAGATACGGCCTTAATCTTATTGATATAATAATTTGTGGTAAATTATATATTTTAGTTATGGGGAGAATTGTTTGAGGATTTAACACCTCAAACAATTCTCCCAAGATTAGGAGATTAAACACTTAAGCGGTTATTAAGCGGTTATCTATTAAGCGGTTATCTAAGAGATTTTTTCCAGACTCCAAGATTTTCGGCGTCCTTCACCAATTGATCGCGGAGGTCTGGGTGAGCAATATTAATCAGCCGTTCTGCCCGCTCCCAGGTGTTGCGGCCAGCCAGGTCTGCCGTACCGTATTCGGTAACGATCAGGTGAGCCTGGGTACGGGGCACCGTAACGATCG
>CAYXHK010000010.1:0-19231 GCA_964464665.1 uncultured Syntrophomonadaceae bacterium | reverse complement strand
AGTACGAAAATAAACCCTTAATGCTTGGTAAATCATATTTTCATTGGTGGTTGTGCCTTAAGGACATGAATGGTTATTCACTTTAAGTAAATCAAACTTTGTTAAACGCAACGCCCACCAACCCGGGTCCGGTATGCACCCCTAACACCGGGCTGATCTGTGAAAAAAACACTTTTCTAAGATTCGGCAAGGTCTGCTTCAATTTTTCTAAGATTTCCTGGCCTTCATTATGCGCTCCCCCGTGGAGCACCGCCAAGTCCACCATTTTTTCCCCCACCGTTTCCCGGATGATTTCGGGCAGTCTTTGTAAAGAAGCCTTGCGCCCTCTTACTTTAGCATAAGTATAGTAGATACCCTGGGGGTTTACGGAAATTATCGGTTTGATATTCAGGAAATCCCCAATCGTCCCTTCCACCAAACCGATGCGGCCTCCTTTGCGGAGGTACTGGAGCGTCGGGATTACGTAAAACACCCGGTTCCGACTGCGGAACTCTTTGAGGGATTGAGCAATTTCCTCCAAGTTTAAGTTCTTTTTAATCAATTCCGCTGCCTCACAAACCTGAAAACCCAGTCCCATTGACAAACTAAGCGAATCCACCACCTCTACCCGCAGCTGCTTCACCTGCGGCGCGATCGTTTTAAACATATCGTGGGTCGCGCTTAAACCGCTGGAAATGAAAAGCCCTAAAACCTCTTTAAACCCTTCTTGTTTTAAACTCTCCAGCAGTTCCGTCACATCACCGGCCAGCGGCATGGAAGTGCTGGGAACCTCCTCCGGCATACGAGCGTAAACCTCTTCCGCCTGAATGTCAAAGCGATCCCGGTACTGGCGGTCCGGATACACCACATAAAGCGGAAGTATCCGGATGTCATGCTCTTTGATCAATTCTTCCGGCAGGTCACAAGAACTATCGGTCACTAAAGCAATCCTTTTGCTTGGTTGCTGCATATTAGCGTCCTTCACCGCTACTCCTCCAATCCAGTTCCTAGATAAAATCGAAAGCCGGGAACATTATGCCTAAAGTTATCCTGAAGCGACAAGGGACGGGGTGGATAAGTCAGTACCTGATTAATAATAGCGCTGGCGAGTGGCGTTACAGCCAAATGCTTAACCTGTTCTAGCGTAAAATAACCGACCGCTTCAATCTCCGTTGGGCTGCCCACCGACGCCTCACCGGATAAGTAATCCATCAAAAAGACGACGTACACCTCCACCCTCGAATCTGGCAAAATTTTACTCCTAACCGCCATGATTCCCCGCGCAATTGCCCTGACCCCGGTTTCTTCCATTACTTCCCGTTCAATCGCGGCATCTAAATTTTCCCCTAAATCAACGTGACCTCCCGGCAACAGCCATTGTCCCTGCAAATTCCCATAATTATGCTTAACCAGGAGGACCTGTCCCTGCCTAATTACGATTCCGCCCACGCCGACTACATGACCGGCGTAATTATTTGGTTTTGAGGTCAGCAATCTCACCTCTTCCTCTGAACTATCTTTTCAATTATTGATCGAGCTAGGCGGATTCCGCTTGCCGATGCTGCCGGACTACTTCCCTGAATTTCTTCCAAAAAACCAGGACTACCATTAAAACAAAGGGGGCTAGGAAAACGCCCCAGATCCCGATCAATTTGAGGCCTATATACATGGCCACCAAAGTAGACAGCGGATCCAGACCAAAACTTTCGGCAAAAAGCTTTGGCGTAAGCAGATATCGGGTAACAAAAATAATTAAGTATAACCCCAAAAGTAAAAGGGCGAACCAGGTGTTATTGATCAGCAGCGACCAGATAATCCAAGGAATTAAAACCACCCCGGTACCGACAATGGGGAGGATATCGACCAAGAATATCAAAAAAGCCAGGATAAACCAATGCTCAAGCCGCAAGAGCCAAAATCCAATGGCTAACTGAATAAAGGTGATCCCAAAAAGAATCATCTGCGCCCGCACAATTCCGTTTAAGGCTGACCCGGAACTGACCAGCGCCTGTCCCAAAGATTCCCGCCAAGGCAAGGGAATTAGTTTAGCCAGACCAGATTTCAGCCGCTCGTAGTCAATGCTTAGAAAATAGGTGGCCACCAGTGCAATAATGACAATAATCAATAATTGTGGCACGCCGAAGGACAACTGAAAAATATACTGCATTATCGCCCCGGCAGTCTCTTCCAGGCTTTCAGTCATCCCGATTAAGCCCCGCTCTACTGACGTAGCAAATTCTGGGGAAAACCCGACCGATATTTCCCGAATTCTCGTAAAAAGCCGGTCCATCTGAGACTGAACCTGGTCAAAATACCCCGGCAAGAGATACGCGATCCGCTTCAGTTCAAAAAAAGTTCGGGATACCAGGAAAAAAAGTACCACAGAACCCACGCCAAGCACCAGCAGCATGACGACAGCCACATTCACCGGGCGGATCAGATGGAAACGCCGGTCCATGAAGCGGACAAAAGGCCTAAGCATCAGCGTCAGCAGCCAGGCCAGGATAAACGGAGCCAACAGCCAGATAATGAAATTCAACAAGTATAAACCTATTATTCCTACAACAATTAAACCGGTAAACCAGATTAATTCTTCCCAGTGTTCGAACGCCCAAAGGTGTTTCACTTATTCACCGCCAATTATCGATTTCTCTTAAGTCTGCCAGATCTGCCCTTTCCTGGCAACCTGATTTGGTGCGGTCTTTTTAGATGGTGTTTATTTAACCGGTTCAATTAACCAGGTTCTTTTTCAATCCCGGCAGCCGACCATCCCCAAAATCCATCCTAAACCCGTAGCCATTAGTAAGAACCGCAAAGAACTTCGCGGGAAAAACGGAAATTGATTATTTACTAATTCTATAATAATTACCAACACTATGAACACCATAACCGCCGAGGGGCCTCTGCGCCATGGCGGTAATCGGCGGCCTAATGTCCTTCCGCTAATCCAGGCAAGAATTGCGGCACCGCCAATTAGTAACCCTAAGCTAGTGGAAGTCAATTCCATTCTACACCCTCCATTTTAAGCTACCTTTTACCTTATTAATAGACTATTTAATCGTTTTTTAGACTTTTCCGGTTTATTTATACTACATGTTAATATATTGTAACATGGAAAATAAGCATAAGATAACCCGACAGCGATTTAATCTGAACACCGGTTTACCATAGCGATCCACCTAAGAAATGCCCGGCAGCAGCTTCCGGTTAACAAGATGATCAATATTTGGAGAGACCTCTATTCATAGACCGTTTTTCTTTAGAAAATAAAAAGATAAAATAAAAGAGCAGGTAATCCCTGCTCTTTTTCGACTATTGCTAAAGTTTTGCAGTTCTTAAATGCTTCTTCGGTCAATTACCCGTTTGGCTTTGCCTTCCGACCGCTCTATCGTCATTGGTTCCACTAGCTTCACCTCTACGGCAATACCCAGGTAACTGTCCAGTTTACGTCTGACCTCCGAACGGATTCTTTCTAATTCTTTAATTTCAGCGGATTGCAGGATACCCTCCGTAACCTCGACGCGGACCTCCAGACTATCCAGATTGCCTTGGCGGTCCACCACCAGTTCGTAAAAGGGCGCCAAACTTTTAAATTGCAGCAGTACGGTCTCCACTTGGGAGGGGAATACGTTAACCCCGCGGATGATTACCATATCATCCGTCCGGCCCAATACTTTTTCCATGCGGACTAAGGTTCGGCCGCACGGGCAGGGCTCTGGGTGTAACACCGCAATATCCCGGGTGCGATAACGGATCATGGGCAACGCCTCTTTATCCAGAGTCGTTATCACCAATTCCCCTTTTTCACCATACGGGAGACATTCCCCAGTATCCGGGTCAATTATTTCAGGTAAGAAGTGATCCTCAAAGAAATGGAGCCCGGTCTGATGCTGACACTCCATCGCTACCCCCGGTCCCATGATTTCACTTAAACCATAGATATCTAACGCCTTAATCTTTAACTTTTCCTCAATCGCCGCTCGCATCCGATTGGACCAAGGTTCGGCGCCAAAAACCCCGGTCTCAAGCGCCAGCTGGCCCGGATCAAGACCCATCTTTTCCATGGTCTCGGCTAAATACAGGGCGTAAGAAGGGGTACAAGCCAAAATATTGGTCCCGAAGTCTTCCATCAGCATAATTTGGCGGGGGGAATTTCCGCCGGAACTGGGCACCGCTATAGCCCCCAGCCGTTCCACTCCGTAATGCAGTCCTAAGCCGCCGGTGAAAAGCCCATAACCGAAAGCCACCTGTACCACCGATTCAGTCGTAGCTCCCGCCATCGACAGAGCCCGGGCCACCAAGTCCGACCACATGTCGATATCGCCCTGAGTGTAACCGACTACTGTTGGTTTGCCGGTTGTGCCGGAAGACGCG
The DNA here is from genome assembly GCA_964464665.1 of uncultured Syntrophomonadaceae bacterium. Classification (GTDB taxonomy): domain Bacteria; phylum Bacillota; class Ch66; order Ch66; family Ch109; genus CAYXHK01. The sequence goes on along the minus strand of CAYXHK010000010.1, from coordinate 14,878 downwards.
TGCAGTCTTACGAGTTGGCTTTGCGGAACCGCGAACATCCCAAAGGGATAATTATCCCGCAAGTCACTTTTTAAAGTAAACGGCAAACGGGATAAGTCGTCAAGACTCCGGATACTCTCGGGGGTAATGCCAGCGGCCTCAAATCTTTGCCGATAAAAAGGAACATTCTGATGAGCCCGGGCGATGGTTGCCTGCAGTTTTTTCAACTGTAGTTCAGACAGTTCCTTACGCTCCATACATTCAATCTCTTTTTCCCAATACATATTTTTCTCCTCCTTTGTTTGCTGAAACTTAAACCTGATTAAAACTTAAACCTGGCACCTGACCAAAGCTTTCAAAACTATTTAAATCCCTTGGCGACACTCCCGATCTTTAAGCAGTGATTCAAAAATACATCATATAAATATAACAATAAGAAATAAATATAACCAATAAAACAAAAAACCGTCCCCCGCATAAAGGGACGGAAGTTTCCGCGATACCACCCTACTTGACCTCGAAAAAGGCCCAGCTCAGTTCAAATACGGGTAATAACCTGCCCTTTAGAATATGGGGAAGGTACAAAAACAAAAAGCTTCTCATCCGTAGGGACGAGAAGCTCTGCTTCCGTGGTACCACCCTAGTTGTCATTCATTCTTTAAAGTATGATTTAAAAGACGAATGACCACTCATATCTAAGTACAGGAAATAATCCGATACTCGCTTCCTTGTAACGGTGGAAGTTTCCGGCTCAGCCTACTTTCGCCAACTAGGGTTGGGTTTCAGCCTGCTGTTTAGGAGCGAACTTCAATCAATTCCCCTTAAAGACGCTTTCAGTCTATGGCGTCCTCTCCCTGAAAGGTTAACTTGATTTACTCTTCTCCCGCATTACATTTCGGTAGCTTTGATTCAATTTATAATAGTATATTTCATTCAACCAAGATAAGTCAATAGGTCTTGTCAGTTAAATTATCTATCTCCATCTCCAGGAGGGCAGAGCTTAAAGACTTGCCGTGCGGGTCCAAACGCAGCGACCGGGTAACTCCCCCAGCCAAAGCCTCGTACAACACAAAATTGAAAGCAGCCAGATTGGGAAGTTCGTAGCGGACCACCCGGCCGGTGCTTAAACCCTTAAACCAGTCAGCGACCCTTTCCGCGGTTACCTGCTGCCGCAAAAGGTGATAGTCCTTGGGATTATACGCGATCAGCGAAATATTGGCAATATTCCCCTTATCCCCCGCCCGGGCGTGGGCCATTTCCCGCAGCTTTATTCTCGGCATCCGTTAACACCGTTCCTCTCTGACTTAATTTTATCTAACGCCAAGCCTTGGATCCAACGCTTAATGCCCTTCCACCTTATTCCTAGAGCCCACGCCATTTATGATGATTAAAACGCTTGACCTTTTGTAGAAGTGTTGCCCTCTGACTTAAATCTCATTAATTAAGACTTGGGTTTGGATCGCCTCACGCGGGATCAGGGTTGAAACAATGCCAATTACTTCCCGCACCGTATAACGAGCTCCTCCCCCGCCAGCCGGTCCATTCGTCCACAGGGTTTCCACCTCTTCGCCCACCAGCAGCGCCTCTTCCCTGGAGTCTGTACGCGCGGCTGCGCGCAGACGCACTTCATACGGAGCGCCAGAGCGGGATGCCCCCAGGTCGGTTCCGTGCAGGGACTCCACTCCGATCAATTCAAGTCTTAGCTCCTGCGGTTTAATCTTCCGATACTCAAGCCGCTCGCGAACAATCTCAGCCGCTAACCGGCCCCGTTCAACCGCTCCGGCCCCGGCGTAACTGATCTCCCCTTCTCCAACGAAAGAATCCCGGTAACCAATGCATACTTTGAGGTCCGCTGGTTTGGGGGATCCGCTGCCCCCGCTGACCCGAATCTGATCCGGGCCAATCTCGGCCAGGCGAACCTGAGTAAAATCTGCCACACAATCCGGGGTATAATAGGCCGCCGGGTCGTGGATCTCATATAAAAGCTGTTCTTTACAGGTTGCTAAAGAAACAACCCCGCCGGACCCCGGGGTTTTGGTGATAATGGCCGTCCCCTCCGAATCCACCTCGGCAATCGGAAAGCCTAATTCGTGGATCCTGGGCACCTCTTTATAACCAGGATCCGCAAAATAGCCCCCGGTAACTTGACCGGCGCATTCCAGCAAATGCCCCACCACCGTCCCTTGACCGAGCAAGGGGTAGGCTTCTAAATTCCATCCAAACTCGTAAACCATTGGCGCGATAAAGAGGCTCGGGTCCGCCACTCTCCCAGTCAGAATCACGTCCGCGCCCGCTGCCAGGGCCTTGACCAGAGGTTCACAGCCCAGGTAGGCATTGGCCGAAATCATCCGTTCCGCATACAAGGAAAGGTCTTCCCCGGTTTCAATGGTTTTACCTTTACTCCCGCGAACTAAATCAGGCACCTCATCCCCGATGATTGCCGCCACCTTCAACCCTTTAAGCCCTAAAGCAGCCGCCATTTCGCTCACCTTCTCGAGCGCCGCCTGGGGATTTGCCGCCCCCATATTGGAAATAATCTTTATCCCTTTTCTGTAGCAAGGCATAAGCACCGGTGCGAGTCGGCGTTCCAACTGAGGATTGTAACCAAGGTTCGGGTTTTTTAAGCGCTCCTGTTGATAAAGCGCAATTGTCCGTTCAGCCAGACACTCATAAACTAAATAGTCGAGGTTGCCGCGCTCAACTAATTCCCCCGCCGGTTCAAAGCGGTCCCCACCATAACCCGCTCCAGCCCCTATTCTTATTTTTGTTTTAGTAATTTTAAACATCCGCGCCTCCTCTGCCTGGTGTTCCTCCAAGTTTTAACCAAACCGACAAAGATTCAACCAAAAAATTATTTTAACATTAAATATCAATATATTAAGCATCAATTCTTAAACCAGTATAAACGATAAAGCCCCTTAAGCCCAACCCGCTGCTGCCATCAAGACCCAGATTTACAAGAATCCCTTCAGGCGGCCACTTTCTGGTTGCCGCTAATGATTTTTCCGGCAAAACGTTTCGATATCAACTAAAATCAATTAAACGTAGGTCCTTTGCGATTGTATTCTGCCTGAGACGGCAAAGTCCTGTCAAGCCAATGCATGGCCGAAGATTAAGCTTCCCGTAACCTTATAACCTCTAGCCTTATATCCCATAGCCTTATATCCCATAGCCTTATATCCTCTTTGACCGAAAAATAAAACCATAATCAACCTAATTCGGTACTTATCCAGATAACTGACCGGTTGCCTTTTAAGCGATTCTGGTCTATAAATAAAGAAGCACACCAAGGAGGTGCATTTAAAAATGTTATATGTTAGCACCCGGGGAAATGCTCAGCCGGTTAGTTCCGCTGAAGCGATTAAACAGGGTCTGGCGCCGGACGGAGGGCTGTTTGTTCCCAACGCGCAAGTTAAATTAACACCGGATCAGCTGCAGGTAATGCGGGAATTAAATTATCCCGAACGCGCGGTGATGATCCTGAAACAATTTTTAACCGACTTTACGGAACCGGAACTGCAGGACTGTGTAGCGCAGGCTTATAGTCCCGCTAAATTTTCCCACCCCGCCATAACCCCGATAGCTAAACTGAACCCTTCGGTTTACTTATTAGAACTATGGCATGGACCCACCTGCGCTTTTAAAGATTTGGCGCTGCAGCTTTTGCCTCATCTATTGACCCTTAGCCTGAAAAAGACCGGTGAAGCCGCGGAAATCGCAATTTTGGTTGCCACTTCCGGAGACACTGGCAAAGCGGCTTTGGAAGGTTTTAAAGATGTAGCCGGAACAAAGATTATTGTCTTCTATCCCGACCAAGGCGTCAGCGAAGTCCAAAAAAGACAGATGCTTACCCAGGAAGGCCAAAACGTGTCGGTGGTCGCAGTCGCTGGCAATTTTGACGACGCCCAGGAGGGCGTTAAAAATATTTTTGGCAACCAGGAGTTTAATCAAACGCTAAGCCAAAAGCAAATAAAACTCTCCTCGGCCAATTCCATCAATTGGGGAAGGCTGGTCCCCCAAATTGTCTATTACATCTCCGCTTATGTGGATCTTATAAAAGCGCGGGAAATCATTCCCGGGGAACCAATCAACATTGTGGTCCCCACCGGTAACTTTGGCAACATCCTAGCCGCCTTTTACGCGCGAGAAATGGGATTGCCGTTTAACCGGCTAATCTGTGCGGCTAACACCAATAACGTCTTGACTGATTTCATCCGCACCGGGGTCTATGACCGCAATCGGCCGTTTGAAAAAACCATTTCCCCTTCCATGGACATTCTGGTTTCGAGCAATCTGGAACGACTTTTGTTTGAACTGAGCGACCGGGATTCACAGCGGATCAACACCTGGATGGGTCAATTAAAAGAAAGCGGCCGCTACCAAATCGACAGTTCCCTGAAACAAACCATCCAAGCCCGGTTCTGGTCCGATTTTGCCACTGATGCGGAAACCCTGGATACCATATCCGAGACTTATGCCAAATATAATTATGTACTCGATACGCACACGGCAGTTGGCAAGTGCGTTTACGACAAGTATGCGGCTGCAACCGGCGACAAAGCGAAAACCCTGATTGCCTCCACCGCCAGCCCCTTTAAATTCAGCAATAAGGTAGCGGAAGCAATAATCGGAACAAAAGCCAGCCAAGCCCAAGATGAATTTGCCGTGCTGGAATTACTCGCCAAAACCGGTAACCTCCCGATTCCTAAAGGCCTCCAGGGTTTAGCGCAAAAACCGGTACTGCATCACCTTAAAACCGAACGAATGGCTATGCAGGATACCGTTAGCCAGTTGCTTAATCCTAATTCTTTGGAATAACTTTGAATAACCTGGAAAAAAATAAGCCAAAAGCCTGGGGTATTTTCTCAGGCTTTTGGCATTTAAATGTTATAAAAAACACAGAACCGGTCCAGACCTATGATTTTGAACGTCCATAGAATTGCAGCAGTTTTAATTATAAGTTCTAGTGTCATTCAAGAAGATTTTTGCTTAGATTATTAGTAGGTAAAAGCTAGGAGTATTAATTCGATCAGTGCTGCTTGCTTGCTTGGATGATGCTTTAAGCGATGGTACAGAAAAACTGTATTAAGGTATTAAAAAACGGGAAGCTTACTGCTATAATTGACGGAACTAAGCTTTTTATACTGCGGCGTATGTTGCAATGATTGTCAGGACCGATTCCACAATTGTCGACATGTCATGTCGAAATAACTCAAATTATTAATTTTTCTGTTATATTACTTATAACGCATTCCAAAAAATAAGTCAATCCCTACCATATAAGTTGTAATCTTCATATTCCATTGTAATATTCATATTCGTCTGAATAATAAGCAAATGTTAAAGCTCTTAGTCTTTCATGTTATAATAAAAACGGCCTAAATGAAATGTCCGGGTAGCACACTGAGCACTTTGGGTTGGAGGATATGGCATGCTGCATAGTAAATTTAACTGGTTATGCAATCGAAAACCTAACATTCTTGGCAACGAAAATTTTCTAAAATCAGCCGTCCTGGTGCCTTTAGTGGATCACTTAAATCAAACCCACCTTCTTTTTGAAGTCCGGGCCCGAGACTTAAACCGATCCCCCGGCGAAATCTGCTTCCCGGGAGGCAAATTAGAATCCATAGATAAAAACCCTCTCGGGACGGCAATCCGCGAAACCTGCGAAGAATTAACTTTGACCAAGGAAGATATCCAGATAATTGGACCGCTCGACTATCTGGTCGCCCCATTCAACGCTATTATTTATCCCTTTTTATGTGAAATAAAGGATTATAAAAAGGTAGAACCCAAACCAGACGAAGTAGCAGAAACATTTTTAGTTCCCCTTGATTTCCTGGATAATTATCAGCCGGAAATCCATCATATCAAGATAAAACTCAGCCATTCTGAAGGTTTCCCCTTCCATTTAATCCCGAATGGAAAGGATTACAATTGGCGGGTGGGGAATTACCCGGAGTACTTTTATATTTATCAAGACTACGTTATCTGGGGAATGACCGCCCGCATTCTGTATCATTTTCTTACCCTTGCTAAAAGCCGGACTGCTGAAAAGGCAGCTGCCTCCTCTATTTTTTAAAAATTGGCCCCGCGCTTTGCTTCACCTTAAAATATCCCCTTTACTTTATAAAATATAAACTAAGGTTTTGAATTACTAAGCTAACTGTTTAAAAAACACCTGAAAAAGCACCCTGGCCTAAGCCAGAGTGCTTTTTTGTTGTTTTTATACGCTTTATTGATTTCCTCTGAGATATGCAGTTTGGGAAACTAGAACTTAACGTTACCCCAATCGGAGTGAATGAGCGGTGTTCTCCAGGAAATTTCCAGAGCCCGAGCCAGTTTGGACCGAATTTCCGCGTGGGTGATAACGCCGTCATGGAAGTTCAAAGCGCCAGTGTAGTAAGGATGTCCTTCGCCATCATAGCGGTCGATCATTTTCTTGCGGAATGCTGCCATTTCTTCTTCGTTAATCTCTTGTCCAGCCTTCTTGGCATTTGCTCTTCTTAAGGTTTCCAGAATGAAGCCAGCCGTGGTTCCGGACATAACTGTAGTCCGTCCCCGCATAGTCTGGAAAACGAATCTCGGCCTAAAGGCCCGTCCGCACATCCCGTAGTTAGCCGCACCGTGGTCCGGTCCGATTACCAATTGGATCTTCGGAACTTTAGCGCAAGAAACTACGCGCACCATGTCAGAACCGTATTTACCAATGCCCGCCCACTCTTCCGCTTTACCAACCATGTAGCCGGGTGCGCCTTGGAGGAAGAGCAGCGCGGTGCCATCATTACCGCAGCGGACAATAAATTCTGAAGCCTTTTGCGCTGCTTGGGTAAAGATAGTGCCGTTCTTATTGGAGGCCACGATACCTACCGGGATGCCGTCAATGTATGCTTTACCGCAGATTACGCTGTCGCCGCGGCCGGGACCGTAGTTTTCTTTATATTCGGAGAAATAGCTGTCATCAACGATGCATTTGATGAATTCTTTGATATTGATCGGCTGATAAGTATCCGCCGGCATATTCCGCATCATTTCATCCAAATCGAACTTAGGCGGTTTGGATTCCCGACGTTGGGTATAAAAGCCTTGCGGAGGGTCAAAGGAAATCAGTTCTCTTAAGCGGGCGATACCTTCTTCTTGGTTGCGCACGAAGTGGTCACAACCGCCGGAATGTTTGGTATGTACATATGCGCCGCCGAGGTCTTCCGCAGCCACTTCTTCACCGATAGCGGATTTAACCATTGGAGGTCCAGCCAAGAAGGCGTTAGCCAGCTTGTCGATCATGATCGATTCGCAAGCCAGGTACACGATGTAAGCGCCGCCAGCGGTGTTTCCGCCAGTACTTAAGGTGTATTGTTTAATGCCGCGGGCCGACATGTTACACATGTTGTAGAACATGGAGCCAAACATGCCTTCATCGGCAAAGCTGCCCACTTGCAGAGGCAGGAAGATCCCGCCGGAGTCAGCCACGTATACGCAAGGAAGCCGGTTTTCGTTAGCGATCCGCTGCGCCCGCATATGTTTTTTCAGGGTAATCGGGAAGTAAGTACCAGCAGACATCCGGCTTTCATTAATGAAAATCATGATGTCTTTGCCTTCGATTTTGCCAACGCCGGTAATCAGGCCGCCACCCGGAATATGCTTCATTTCCGGATAACCAATGTTATAGCCAGCGTCAAGACCTAATTCAAAGAATTCACTGCCGGGATCGATCAGCATCTGTAAAAGTTCCCGGGCAACTTTTTTGCCTTGTTTCGCTAAACGTTCTACCTGTTTCGGTCCGCCAACATTGTAGGCTTCTTCCCTATGCTCTAGAAGCTCCTGGTCTAATTTTTTCCAGTGCTCCAGATTCTTTACTTTTTGAAGTGCTTCTCTTTCTTTACGATTCATTTTCGCCATTAATCCAGACTCCTCCCTTATTTTGAAATAAATTAGTGCCTATCACTATCTGGGTTTGTAACGTACTGTACCAATCACCTCCGGCCATAATCATTAACCTGATAGCTTAACGCTAGACATCTTAAAACTTTTTAAATAATTCCGATAACTTTGCCCCTTTTTTAGTTTATTGGGGATAGTTGTTACTTCGCCAAAAATCGCCGAGTTCCTTCCTCAAATAGAAAAATCATGCCATAAATTTAAATATTCAGTTAATCGCTGTTCCCAGAATCGTTTCCACGAGATAGACCTATCTTAGGTTTTATAATTAGGCGGTTAGATATTCTCGCTTTTGGTCAATTATTTAAATTTATTTTTACTCTGTTCTTTCAGTTCCAGGAAATAACTTGAGAAAGACTTTGCCTTGGGCTAAACCCCCTGAGCCTTGGCCAATAGTTGGACAAAAGGCCGAAATTGTTCAACTAATTCCAAGTCCAATATATCTTGACCGGTTACCCAGCGATATTCGCTATGCTCGGTGCTCAGCTTTAAGTCACCTGATACTATATGGCCTTCCAGGATCAGATATACCACTTTCCACTCTGGCAATTCCCGCTCCGCTGTACCGACAACCCGCTGCAGGGATATCAATAAACTGGTTTCTTCCAGAACCTCCCGAATCAAGGCCTGATCGAAGCCCTCTCCTCGTTCAACCTTACCCCCGGGCAAATCCCACTTGCCCACGTTGATTTTACAGTTGGGGGAACGTTTTAATAGGAGCAGCCGGCCATCAGCATGTCGAATTACGGCTTTTACCGATAAACCATAAGGCTTTGTTATTTTCATTCCTTCTTCCGCCCGGTGCAAATCATCTTAAATCGACACAATTCAATAGAAAAGGCCTCCACACCGGTCCTTCCATTTTTAGCTAGGATTTTTAAGAATAATCTCAAGGTTTAACTACTAAACTATATCGATTTATTTTCAAATCAATGGTAGGATTAACTAAAGTTAAGTCATCCCCAGGGGGTGAACCAAATAAAGCGGAAATTAATCTATTATCAATATTTTTTGCTTAGCGACTTAAGAATATTTCGGGAGATTTGGCTTAAGTTAACTGGCCGGGAACTGCATGCTGCAGCGAACAGTTTTAGTTTGCTCAGCACTGCCAATATACTAGTCGAACAATGCCCGACTGCTTGGGGAATATACTCGGTCTACAGCTGCGGCAGTTTTTTGATCTTGGAAATTACCCGGGAAGCCGCAATCAGTTTTCCAAAAATGCTGGATGAACTGGAAGCCCTGGTAAGACAGCCGCTAGTCTGTAGCGAAGATTTCAATATTTGTTTTGGCGAAACTGTCATCTTAATTTCTGATCAATGGGAAAACCTACACGAAACAAAACCACAAGAAGAGATCGGCACGAACACTTTGTTTGGTCCTTTAAAATTTATAAAAACCCCGGATGAAGAAATCCGACACGTCTATGCCTTAAATATTTCCTTAATGGCTTCCGAAAATCAAAACGACTTAATAAACTTAATCCAGCAGTTTGACAAGCAAGTATTTATTCACAACTCCAAAATGCGTTATCTTAGGCAAAGAACCCATTTGATAAATATTGAGGCAGACAAGAGTGCTTTCATGGTCTCAAATATCCTGCATAATCGTTTCGCTGCTCCAACTGAACAATCCCCGGCCGAAATAATGGAAGCAAGGATTGAGCAGTTGGCCCTTAATTATGGGATCATTGCCAGCTATTTCCGGCTCTTGCAAGAAAGTCAAGGTCTCCTGGAACGTTCCCAATCGCGGATTACGGCAGCGGCTCGCAAAATTTATGGGAACAAGTTAGAAAGTAATCTGCAAGAGTATCTTGCCGTCTGCAGAAAAGCAACTAGAGATGTCCAACAAGCGAGTGACCGCGTTAATCTAATCATGAACGAAGTTAAGGCCGCCATTGATGTGGTGCAAACCCAGGTTGATTTGATGCGCAGTAAGGAAAGCGTAGAATTACAAAGACAATTTAATTTGGTGTTAACGCAAAACCTTGACTTGCAGCGAAAAAGTCTCACCCTTCAAATAGCCGCAGGTTTTGTGGAATTTATAGTAATCGCTTATTATTCGTTATCAATTTGGAAAAACCTGAGTGATCCGAATATCTTTAAGCACATTCCCGCAGCCTTGACCTTAATTATCGCTGCTTCCTTTGCCGGCCTAGCGGTTTTTGGCACGCATCTTTTGGCCCATGAACACCGGTCGTTTAAACAAATTGCTCTAGCCTCCGGCGGCATTCTGACTCTATTGGCCTTGATGGCAATCTTAAGCAGCGGTCTAATTTTTAATTAGGTTTAATCTTTGATTTTATTATATCTTTATTCCTCAAGGTGAAGGAGTTTTAAAGCCTGCAGTTTTTCCTTAAGCTGCTTTTCATGCTTTTCCTCATCGTGGGCCAAATGTTCGAACATCAGCCGGACTTCCGGGTCCGTAGCTTCCTGGGCATACTTCCGATATTTTTCCTTGCCTTCTCGTTCTTCTTTTATGGCTAAGGTAATCGCTTTAATTAAACTGTTCAAGTACCCCGCACTCCTTTTAAGCATCCAACTTTATTACAGAGTTTAACAGAAATCGTCAGCCGAAACAATCTGCAGCCAGGATTGGCGGTCAAAGGGGATGGTGGCCATGTAAACCAAATATAATCAAAAATAGGGGCTCTTTTAAGACTATATCACTACATAAATTAAAGAAAGCGAGCTGATAGCATGCAAAAAAAATGTTTGTCTCTAATGTTGCTTTTAGTATTCGTGAGCGTCGCTGCCCTGGGCTGCGGCAAAACCGAACCAACCTCCCCAAGCCAGACCCCACCCAGTAACCAGACCAGTCAGAATGCCAACAATACCAATACCGGCAATTTAGGAGCCAAGTTATCTACAGCTTATGCCGATATGATGAAGAACAACAAATACCAGATGAAATACAAAGGGTCCACCACCGTGGAAGGTAAGACCATGGAAATATTAGCTACCATCGCTGTATCCGGGGATAATACGGCCATGACCAGCGAGATGGAAGGAATCAAGACCACGGTTATTACCAAAGGCGATAAAAGCTACATGGTAAACCACTCCGAAAAGATGGTTATGGAATTGCCCCAAATCCAAACCGAAAACGATTCCGAGGAAATAAATACGGATGACTTAACTTATGTGGGCAGCGGAACAGAAGACGGACTGAGTTATGAAAAGTATTCCACAAAAGACGGCTTTATCACTTATTATTTTGAAGGCGACAAACTGGTAAAAATGACGGTTTCTTCCGAGTTACAAACTATGAACATGACCATCCTGGAAATGAGCAACAATGTACCCGACAGCCTGTTTGAGATCCCGGCTAATTACACCAAGATCACCATGCCAACTGGTACCCCTTAATTTAAAACAGGAGACTTAACTGGTGTACACCAGTTGGTTGCCGGCCTATCGGTAAAAGCCGGCCCTTCTTTTCAAAATGCTGGGCTGAAAAACAATCCATCCCCAAAATATTACCCCCTGGGCTAAAGCCTAGGGGGTTTACCATTTGCTGACTCTTTTTTCGGATTTGGATTAGGTTTCGTAACCTGCCTTGTCCATTGACTATATTTATTTGGTTTATTCTCAATCCGGTCGACCCTTCTACTCGACTGGTTCTTCCTCCTCCGGTGGCTGAACCGCCGGAAAACGACCAGCCCGAAGCACCGCCTCCCGCAAAAGAAACTCCATATGGGCATTTACGCTGCGAAACTCATCCGCCGCCCAGCGCTCCAACGCCTCATAAAGCTTAGGATTCATTCGGAGTAAGAAACTCTTCTTTGCCGCCATGGTTACTGCCCCTTAATAAATACTGCCGGTATTAATCACCGGTTGCGCGGCTCGATCCGAAACAATCGCGACCAGCAGATTATTTACCATTGCGGCTTTGCGTTCTTCATCAAGTTCCACGATTCCGTCCTGCAGCTGGATAATCGCCAGCTGGACCATCCCCACTGCTCCCTCAACTATCTTTTTGCGCGCGGCCAGAATGGCCGTTGCCTGCTGCCGCTGCAGCATAGCACCCGCGATTTCCATGGCGTAGGCTAAGTGGGTCAGTCGGGCTTCGATGACCTCCACCCCGGCTACTTTTAGTCGAACCTGTAGTTCCCGGGCTAATTCGTTAGCCACTTCTTCCGCATTGCTGCGTAAAGAGTATCCCTCTTCTTCAAAAAGATCGTAAGGGTATTTAGTCGCCACATGGCGCAAGGCGGTTTCACTTTGAATTTCCACAAACTTTTCATAATCATCCACATCAAACACTGCCTTGGCCGTATCCATAACCTTAAACACTACTACCGCGGCTATTTCCACCGGGTTTCCTTCTACGTCATTAACTTTTAACATCTTGCTGTTAAAGTTACGTACGCGCAGCGAAATTTTCCGGCGCATGGTGACAGGCAGAACCAGCCAGATTCCACTTTCCTGCACACTGCCTACATAACGACCAAAAAAGGTTATAACCTTCGCTTCATTAGGCTGGACTACTGTAATTCCGCTAAAAACCAAGGTCGACAATAATATCAGCACTATACCCGCAGCTATTCCCCCAGCTCCGATTGCTATTCCTTCAACTTCAATTGCGGTTACTTCAGCAATGAAAACCAAAACCGCTCCCGCTGCTAGAATGAGTCCCAGCAATACTCCTATAAAACCATTGATCTTCCAAGCTTGACGTTCCATCCTTATATCCCCCCTAAATGAAATTATTTTTATATCAATATGATATCACTATGACCGAAACAAACCTAGTGTAAATTATTGTCATAACGTTATTAGATCTTCCCAACTGCTTTCCTGCCTCTTCCTTTAAACCCTTAAAACATCTATGTTCAAAGGCAATCCATATTGCACCAGTCAACAAAATAGAGTATGCTGACAACATAAAGGAGTCTAAAACGACTGGATTTATTGAGGGGATTAGAGAATCCTAAAGCACTTGTTCTCAAAGATGAAAGGTGGGATCAATAAATGGGTGAATTGACCAGCTTAACGAACATCGGACCTAAACTGGAAATCCAGCTCCAGGAAATTGGTATTGAAACAATTGCGGATCTAAGGTCTGTAGGCAGCCGCGAAGCCTGGCTGCGAATCCTAAGCCGGGATCCTTCGGCCTGTATTATGCGCCTGTCGGCATTGGAAGGTGCCCTTCAAGGGGTGCGTTGGCAAAAGCTTGACGAGGCGACCAAACAAGACTTGCGGGCATTCTATCGACAATTCAAAGGCAAGGTGGAGCAAAGGCTTTTTATCTGCTACGCCAAGTGCACCACCTGCCAAAAAGCGCAAAAATGGCTGGATCAGCAGGGTTTAAGTTATGTACAGCGGGATATTCAGTCCGACAATCCCCGGGAGGAAGAACTGCGGAAATGGCACGCGAGAAGCGGTCTGCCGCTTAAAAAATTATTTAATACGAGCGGAATGCAGTACCGGGCACTGGGTCTCAAAGATAAACTAGCGAAAATGAGCGAAGCGGAACAACTGGCGCTGCTCGCCAACGATGGGATGCTGGTTAAACGGCCAATTATAGTGGATAAAGACGTGGTTCTGATTGGTTTCAAAGAGTCAGATTGGCAAAAGGGATTAGTCAAATAACGATTCTTTTCAGTTATTAACTCAACTTTCGCAGTAACAAACAGCTAGTCGTTCCTTGAAAAACGAAGGTAAATTGCTGATTAAGTAGTTGACCAATCTGTGAATTTCCGCCCCGGCTAGTTGCAGTTGCTCCTTAAGAAACTGCTCTATCAGGCAGAAGATTCTTTGAAGGGCTTCTACTAGGCTGATATCCTGCAACTCATCACAGCAGACGTAGAAAAGATTACCGATGGTTCTGGGGTCTTCGCCGTTTCGGCTCTCCAGAGCCAGCATGATGTATCGGATGAACACGATGGTAATGTGCGCCACCATGGAATCATAGGAACGCCCTTGAAATTCCTTAGCCAGCTTGAGATGAGATTTGGACATCTTGAAGAAAACCTCGATGTCCCAGCGTTTCCCGTAAATGCGGATTACCTCTTCATCTGGAAGTTCAGTATCGGTGGTAAGGAGTGCCAACCATTTTTTCTTGGCCCTTCTGTCCCTGACGAATACGATTTTGACAAACACTGGTTCACCGTTTGATATCTTACCCATTCCTACAATGACAGAGGCAAGGATTTTGGCCCGGCCCCGCTTCTTTTTGACGGCCCCATACAGCTTGTTTAGGTTAAGCTGTTGTCCCTGGTATTCATATTTGACTGTGGGTAACTGCTTTAGCATACAGATAGTGTGAAGCTGTTGTTCCAACACCTTCCTGATCACAATGGGGAACGAAAACCAACTGTCAAACAGGAGGCAACTGGCCGGAATCATGTAGGCTTGGGCTTGTTTTAATAGATCCAGCAACACTTCAGTACTCTTGTGGATGGCCTCTTTCCGTCTTTTATAACCGTTTGTCCGTTTGTCTATAGTATTCATGCCTTGTAGCCGGTTTGATTCCTTCTCGGAACTTAGCAGGGAGAAGGCCAGGGGTAAGAAGGTGTTGCCATCCGACCAGCCCAAGGTCAGCATCCGAAAACCTCGGACGTATTTGTGTTCAACATGGTCGAAGACTCTAGCCAGGAGTTCTACTGATTTGCTCCGAGACCGGCTAAAAAGGGAATCATCAATGATAAAGACATTTGCCCGTTTCTCATTAGTGAGCGGTACTATACGGTTTTTGATGATTTGCGAACAAAGCAACAGCAAGAATTTTCGCCAGTTGTAGCAGCAGTTGTTCAAAAACCGGTAAACAGCATCCTTTTGGAAGGGGGTTTTGCCGGCACTGGTGTCTAGGTAACACCACAGGTTCTTGCCCGTAAAGACTAGTGTTACCAGAAACTGCAACAGTTCTTTGCAAGGAAATCCCTTCTGTTTGAAAAAGTTCGACTGCTTTAGTGCCCGGCTGATCTTATATTCCTTGAAAAAATTCACAATATAATTGG
>CAYXHK010000009.1:4600-19761 GCA_964464665.1 uncultured Syntrophomonadaceae bacterium | reverse complement strand
ACTAAGCTTAAAGAAAGCTCCCACGTTTGGTTCAGAGGCTCTTTAACCCCTTTGCTTAAGAGCGACTCTAATTCCTGGGCTGCGGCCTCACTGTTTATCCTGGTTCCCGGTTTATCGAAAGTGGTAACTATTTCACCCCGCTCATTGATGCTGATTCCCGCGTCAGCCGGACTAGTGTTCAATTCCTGAGTAAGTTCCGCGATAATCGCCGAAGTTCGATCCTTATCTACCACATAATTCAGGTTGAGTTGTTTCCCCTTTTGCTTCGCCGTTCTAGTTTCAAGGTAGCGGTCCCAGATGTTTCCGGCATGGCCAACCTCCGCCGCCTCGTTTAACGCCGCGTCCAGGTCCGTCCCAACCCCTAACTTCGCTAAACTTACCTCCCAGTTTCGGTCCTGGTACTTTAAATTCACCGTCTGCTTCAAGGCCTTGTTCGCCTTGGCCTTAACTTTAGCTAAAGCTTCCTCCCGCTGCATTCCGCCCACATCAACATTGTCAATCTTAACGCCTTCCACAATTTGATCGCTGGGAGCAGCGACATAAGTATTAAGATAACCGTAGGCAAAACCCGAAACCATCACCAACATAAAAACAAGAATGAGGAAAACCATAATTAATCGTGGTTTTATTAGTTTGTTCTTTGCTTCGGTCATGCCCATCTGCTCCTTCTGCCGCTATTTAATTTACCCTCAACGTATTTTTAAACCATCTAAATTTATAGACAATAATTTTGCAATAATGTTCCAATTATGGACCGAAATATTTACCCGTATTTTCCTTAGCTGACATGACCCCATTTCTTGACCGTCCGGCACCGGTTTTTAAGTGATTTTTTTATATACTTATTTTAAAGTAACGTTAGTTATTTGCATAAAGATACCCGGATAAACGATAAGTCCAAATAAATTCCCCCAAATCGATTAAAAAAATACAGGCGCCTTCCGGACACCTGCAGCATACGTAGGTTTATTTTAATAGTTTTAAATCCAAACTCGAACGGTTTTTACTTACAACTGGGATTGGCACAACCGCGGCTCTCCCGCCAGCATTCTTCATGGTGGAATGTTTTACAGACGGGGCAAACGATGGCTTTAGTTCCCGCTTTAAGCGGAATCCGGCAGTAGGGGCAATTTTCTTTGGTCATTTCTTCTGTAACAACTACCGGTACCAACTCCGTTAAATCTAAATCAGCCAGTGCGCTGTCCTCATCCTCGGTTTCCGCTTCTTCCCAAGCATCCGCTACCTTTTCCCACTCGTCATCATCTTCAATCTCGTAGAAAACCTCGTTACCTTCTTCATCTTCACCAATTTTCAGAATGATTACTTCACTTTCTTCTTCATCGTCTTCCTCTGCGGGCAAAAGGATTGCATAGCGGGCTTCTCCGAGTTCAATTGTATCAATTAAATAAAATTCGTGTTCGCCACCATCTTCATCAATCAGAATAACAGCCTCATCATCTTCTATAATTCGATCAGTCATATAAATCACACCTCAATTCGCTAGATTATTAGCATTGTATACCAATTGCCGAACCGATGTCAACCTGACTGTTGGGAGACCGACTGGAACCGCCGGGAGACCGATGGGCCAGGCCGGGCTGGGCTGGCCCCGGCGTTTTGTCCGTTCTTGCCGAATCAGCTGCCGCCGGCTAAATTATGGCTGCCGGGATCTCCAGTCGAGATAATTCTGCAGAATCAGAACCGCGGCCAGCTTATCAATCACTTTTTTTCGTTTTCGCCGGGAGACATCTCCGGTCAGCAGCACTTTCTCGGCAGCGACGGTAGTCAGTCGCTCATCCCAATAAATAACCTCAAGCCCCAGCTTTTCCACTAACAAACTGCCAAATTCCTGGACTCCTTGGGCAGCCGGGCCCAACTCTCCGTTAAGATTTTTCGGTAAACCGATTACAATTGAGTTTACCTCATACTGCTTTACTATTCGTTCTATCTCCTGCAAATCCGCCGGCAGATCGCCTTTCCGGCGCCAGGTGCTCAGTCCTTGAGCGGTCCAGCCTAAGGGATCACTTACGGCCAGGCCGATAGTGTGCGAACCTAAATCCAATCCTAAGACTCTCATTGATTATCTCCTATTTCACCGATAAAAAACCTCATGCCCTAAGCCATGAGGTTCGCCTTTATGCGTAATTTGGCTAATCTGCTGCCGGCCAAATTTCCATTTATTCTGCTTCCAGTTATTCTTCTTTTGTTTATTCATCTTCCGGTTCCGCTGCAAGTTGCACGATCAGGTAACTCCTTAATAATTCCTCGAGTAATTCGTCCCTTTCCAGCTTGCGGATCAGGCTCCGGGCATTCCCGTGGCTGGTTATGTAGGCCGGGTCTCCGGAGAGCAGAAAGCCTACCATCTGGTTAATCGGGTTGTAACCCTTTTCCTTAAGCGCAGTAAAAACCCGCCGCAAGATCTCATTGGCGCTCTCCACCTCATCGGACTTTACTTTAAAGGTCATCGTCTCTTGATTAATCTCCTGAGACAAAGTAATCCCCCCAATCGGCCAGTCAATTTGCAACTGGTATTAAAACTACTATTCGCTTTCCATTAACCGATTCCTGCTTTAAAATCCTAGATGAACAAAAAACTTAAAGCCCCATATAATATAGGTAACTTTGATAATTGATCAGCCGTCATAGTCATCGGTTATTAGAAAAGGGGACAGAATTAATTTTAGGGTTAAAGTGTCCCTGATGTACGACTACTACCTAACCCCCGGTTTAAGCTGCTGCTCCACCATCTGTACCCCAACCGCCAAGGCTTCCGTCAGTTTCGCGGGATCCTTGCCCCCGGCTTGGGCCATGTCCGGTCTCCCGCCGCCACCGCCTCCGGCAGCGGCCGCCACTTCCTTAATTATTTTCCCGGCGTGCAGTCCCCGGGCCAGTAAATCCTTGGTCACCATCGTCACAAAACCAACCCGGTCTGGCCAGACCGCCCCTAAGATGACTACCCCAGAGCCTAATTTGTCACGAATCAAATCGCCCATTGAGCGCAAGGATTCCGCATCGCCAGCCGCGACCGGCGTTGCCAATACTTTTATCCCTTGCACCAACTGCATCCGCTCCAGTAAGTCCGTCACTTCGTAACGGGCCAAACGTCCCTGCAGACTGCCGATTTCTTTTTCCCGCTCCCGCAGCGCCTGCTGTAGCGCCTCTACGCGCTGCGCCACCTCGGTTGGCGGTGCCTTAAGCACTGCGGCCGTCTCCAGCAAGACTTGATTCCGTTCGTTTAAGTACTGGTAAGCCCCTGGCCCGGTAACCGCTTCAATTCGACGCAAGCCAGCCCCGATGGCGGATTCGCTGACTATTTTCAAAACCCCGATCGTCCCGGTGTGAGTCACATGGGTTCCGCCGCATAATTCCAAACTATAGTCTCCCATCCGGACTACCCGAACGGTTTCCCCATATTTTTCTCCAAACAAGGCCATGGCCCCGAGTTCCCGAGCTTCGGCTAAAGAGGTCTCCTGGGCAAGAACATCCAGATCCCGCCAGATCTGCTGGTTTACCCGCTCCTCTACTTCCTGAATCTCTTGTGGGGTCATTGCCGAAAAATGAGAGAAATCAAAACGTAATCGTCCCGGTTCCACCAAAGAACCGGCCTGATTGACGTGATCCCCTAATACCTCTTTTAAGGCGCGGTGCAAAAGATGCGTAGCGGAATGATTCCGGGCTATGGCTCCTCGCCGTTTACCGTCAACTTCAGCGAGTACCCGGTCCCCTTCCTTGAGCGAGCCCTGCTCTACTTTAGCCAGGTGGATAAACTTCCCGTCCGGGAGTTTCGTGGTATCCAGCACTCTTAGTTTGGTTGCTTCCCGGCTCAAATATCCCTGATCCCCAATTTGGCCGCCGCTCTCCGCATAAAAAGGAGTTTGATCGAGCAATACCAAAACCTCTTCGGATCCGCTGGCCGACGTTACCCGCTGTCCTTCCCGCACCAGCGCGAGCACCTGAACCTCCGCTTCCGCAGACTCCCATCCGATAAACCGGGTCGGGGCAAATCCCTCGAAAGCAGCAGTCAAGCTCAGAGCCTCGTCCCAGACCTTAACCTCCTGCCGGGCCTTCCTGGCCCGCTCCCGCTGCGCTTCCATCGCGGCTTGGAAACCTTCCTTGTCCAAACCCAGGGCATTTTCCTCTGCAATATCTTCGGTCAGATCTAACGGAAAACCGAAAGTGTCATAGAGTAAAAAAGCTTCGTCCCCCGAGATCTCCGTCCGTTTTTCGTCAATTACTTTTTTGATTATCTCTCCAACCACGCGCATCCCATCGTGCAGGGTTTCGTGAAAGCGTTCTTCTTCTATCCGGATTACTTTCTGCACGTATTCCTGTCTTTCAAGCAGTTCCGGGTAAGCGGAAGCCATTAATTCGTTAACCACAGAAACCATTTTATATAAGAAGGGATTATTTAAGCCGAGCACCTTGCCAAAACGCGCGGCGCGGCGCAAAATGCGACGCAGGACATAACCCCGGCCTTCATTGCTGGGCAGCACCCCATCACTGATTAAAAAAGTGCAAGCCCGGGCATGGTCGGCTATAACCCTAAACGGAAAGCCGCGTTGGTCCTGATAATATTTCTGGCCGGTCATCTCTTCCACCAGATTAATCAGCCGGCGCAGCAGATCGGTATCAAAATTGCTGTCTACCCCTTGGAGGACGGAAGTAATCCGCTCCAGCCCCATGCCGGTATCAATACTCGGCCGAGGCAGCGGAGTCATCTCCCCGGCGGCGTTACGATTAAACTGCATAAAGACTAGGTTCCATAATTCCAGCCAGCGGTCGCAGTCACAGACGCCTAAAGCGCACTGCGGATCCTCGCAGCGATAAGCTTCTCCGCGGTCAATAATAATTTCACTGCAAGGTCCGCAAGGCCCGGTATCACCCATGGACCAGAAATTATCCTTTTCCCCCAGCCGGACGATCCTTTCCGCCGGCAAGCCGGCGATTTCCTGCCACAGCGCAAAAGCCTCATCATCGTCCAGATAAACGGTAGCCCATAAGCGTTCCTTGGGAAGCTGCACAACCTCCGTTAAAAACTCCCAGGCATAGGTAATCGCCTCGCGCTTAAAATAATCCCCAAAAGAAAAATTGCCGAGCATTTCAAAAAAGGTATGGTGACGCGCGGTTCTCCCTACGGTATCCAGGTCATTATGTTTCCCGCCCGCCCGCACACATTTCTGCGAAGTAGTGGCGCGCTGGTAGGGACGCTGATCCAAACCGAGAAACACATCTTTAAACTGATTCATCCCCGCATTGTTAAACAGCAGGGTTGGATCATTATGAGGAACCAAAGCAGAGCTGGGCACAATTGTGTGTCCTTTGCTCTGAAAATAATCCAAAAATAATTTGCGTACTTCATTTCCTGACAGCAAAACAAAATCCTCCTCAATCTTAGAGGTCAATCCAGGTTATTTTTCCAAACCAACCGATATTTGCATTATAAACAAGGCTCCGGGCTTTGTCAACGCGAGTCGGAACCGCACCGTTTCTGCGGAAAACAGCACAACCAGATAAGGCAAATATCTTCATTACAAGTGGTGATGATTCTGATAATCGCCCGCCGTACACTCGTGACTTTAGTCGTGAGTTAGGCGGTAAATATTTGCAAATCCAGCACCCCACTCAATCCTCTAAACACTTTAAATAGGCGTAATTGAGCACCACTCTGAAAATGGCTGCCAACGGCACCGCCATGATGAGTCCCATCATCCCCCACAGTTTCCCCCCGGCAAACAAGGCAAAGACTACTACCAGCGGGTGTAAACCAACATTATCGCCAATAATCTTGGGAGCAATCACACTCCCCTCCAACTGCTGCACCACCAGCAAAGTAATCAAGGTATAGATGGCCAACCGGGGAGATTCCAGCAGAGCAATCCCGATCGCCGGCAGCGCGGCCAAAAAAGGGCCAAAGTAGGGAATGAGTTCAGCAATGCCGGCAATAATTCCCAACAACAAAGCAAAGTTGACCCCAATGATGCTTAATATTAAAGCCGTCAAAGCCCCCACAATCAAACATACTACTACATTACCCCGAACAAAGCCGAGTAAGACCGCATCAATTTCCGTTAAAACAGCCAGGGCATCACTGCGCCACTGCGCGGGCAGGAGAGCGGAAAAACGCCGCTTGATTAATTCTATATCTTTAAGGATATAGAATGAAAGAATGGGAGAAATAATGAAAATAACCAGGGTACTATAGCCGCGAATAAGATCCTCCAAGAAATCACTGATCGTGGCTACAGTGCGTTCTTCGGTCCGGGCCAGCGCCTGGTCTATCGCTTGCCGAACGGCATCAGGCACGATGGAATACTGGTACCCGTGCTGGATCTTTTGTAACCAGCCCTGGTAAAATCCCACGTAATGGGGGACAGCTTCCGCGAACTCAGCCAACTCCCGCAAAATAGCGGGGATTAACAGCGCCAGTACCAGCAGTAAAGCGCCCGCCACCAGGAGGTAAATCAGCACAATGGCTTTAGACCGGGAAATCCCCTGTTCTTCCAGCCAACGTACTGGCCGCACTAAAAGGTAGGCCAAAACCCCGGCCCAAAAAAAGGGGATTAAAACCTTTCGCACTCCGTAGAGAAGGAACAGCCCGGCGATTAATAAAAACGCAAAGCCAATTACTCTTGCCCGCAGATACTTGGCGGGAATTTGCACGAGCATCCCTCCTCTCATCCTATTAGGATATCCGAAAAGTAAAAAAACACGCATCTAAAAAGATACGTGTCAGCGATTCCAGAAATACAAACCATCCCGGGTTCACGAAGTCTCCATCTGATCCTTTACCGGTTAACATTTAAAGGCTTCATAAACTTCGGGATCGGCAGCGGTATTAATCATCCATCATGTCACTCATGCCATCGCGCATCCGGCGCATCAGCCCGCGGGCCCGGTTGTTCATCCGGCGGGATTGCCCCATCATCATTTGCCGGGTGTTATCGGGTTTCATCTCCGGGGTAACAAACCAAGCCAGCATTGCCCCGATCACACTCCCCGCGATCAGACCATTCCAAAAACGGCTCTTCAAAACTGTCTCACCCCCTTAAAAACTGTCTACAGGGAGTAGGCTTGCTCCATTGGTGAATCATAAGCCATTAAGCTCCCGTCTTCCGCCACCTCATAAATCTCGTAGCCATCCTGGTTCATGCTGAATTCCACAAAACAATTCCAGCAATAAAACAAATCGCTGCCAATCTTACCGGTTTGAATCCCGTTGCAGACCGGGCACCTCATCCCTACCAACCCCCTTCCTGAACAATGAAACGATCCAAGCCGCAAGTAATAACCGACCCTACCGGGAGTACTCTTCGGCCTTCTACCAAATCCTGCACCAAACCATCAGAGATTTCCCAGCCGAGAACCCGGCCATCCTGAACCTCCATAATCAAGTCCTCGACCGTTCCCAAGTCTTTTCCTTCGGAACTGATAACACTGCACCCCTTTAAAGATTTGATTCCACATCCATCATCACTTTGCGCTGCTTTAGCTTCTTCGTCAATTAAAACGGCGTCGCTTCCCATTTTCTGCACTAACTCCAAGGGCACAACCCGGGAAGAAGTCAGCCAGCCTACTGACTTGACCGACAGCGCGGTAACCTTTCCTTGTTCCAGATCCAAGATGAGGTCGTCGATGGCCCCACAATCCTTGCCGGTCGCTTTGTCGACGACTGACAAACCAATTATATCGCGGCCTTTGAACATAGAGAGTCTCCCCTTATAATGCAGCTACACCCCTATTATTTCCCCGAAAATAATAAACAATTCACTACTGCTTCCGAAAGCTTCACTCTGCCCGAACAATCTTACCGCCACCGACCACCAATTCTCCCTGGTAGTAGACAATGGCCTGACCAGGAGTGACTGCCCGCTGCGGCTCGGCAAATTCCACCACGACCTGCTGACCGGGAGCCGGAACAATCGTGGCTGCGGCCGGCTTTGCGGTTGAGCGAATTTTGGCCAAAACACCGGTAGGCTGCTCCAACTCCGCAAACGGGAAAAAATTATTATTTTCTGCCCAGACCCGTTGACTAAACAGCTTTTCATCCGTTCCTAAAATCACCGCGTTGCGCTCCGGGTCAATCCGCACGACATACATCGGTTGGCCAAAAGCCAGTCCCAGCCCTTTGCGCTGGCCTACGGTGTAAAAAGGCAATCCCTGATGCTGACCTAAGACCTCTCCCCGCTGATCCAAAAACGGACCGGGTTTAATCAAAGAAGCGGCGCGTTTCCGCAAAAAGTCCCGGTAGTCATTATTTTCAATAAAACAGATCTCCTGGCTCTCCGGCTGGTCCGCATTATCAAGCCCCAAATCGCGGACGATATTTCGGATTTTATCTTTTTGAAAAAGACCCAGCGGGAAAAGTACCTGGCTCAGCTGTTCCTGAGTCAATCTATATAAGAAGTAGCTTTGATCTTTGCGGGGATCAGCCCCTTTAAGGATCACGAAACGCTGACTTTTTTCATCCCGCTGAATTCGGGCATAGTGGCCGGTTGCCAGAAAATCAGCCCCTAAAGAACGCGCCTGCTCTAACAGCCAGCCGAATTTAATATGCCGATTACAGACAATGCAGGGATTCGGAGTCCTCCCCTGTAAGTATTCCTGGACAAAATTTTGAATCACCAGTTCCTGAAATGCCGGGCGCAAATCCAGGGTGTAATGCGGGATGCCAAGTCGCTCCGCCACCTGGCGCGCCTGCAGCACTGCCCGCCCAGCTCCGCTGCTGCCAACTGCCGTCAACGCCGCTGCTGCCGTTTCCTCCAAGACTACAGCGCCATCGTTTTGGCTTCCTTTTGTTATCGAAGCTTTAGCCGGATCCAGTTTTCTTTGTTTTAGAAAAGAGTCCTGGCGGTTTATTCTCCCGGGAGTTTCAGAGCTTAATTTTTCCCGGGTCAAATCTTTGGTTTCGGGGCTTAAGCCTTCTACGCCTTGTTCCATGGCTATTTCTTTTTCCATGCTCAAATCCTTATCCCATAAAAGCATGGTTATCCCGAATATTTTATGACCCGCCTGCTTAAGCAGGCAGGCGGCGGCCGAACTATCTACTCCCCCACTCATAGCCACGGCTACGGTAGCCAATTGCTCCACCCCTTTGAAGTAAGGTTATAAGGTTATTATCCTTTCGCACAGGAACAGCTAAGCTCGTTACAGCCGGCGGTCAGGTCCGACAGCTTAGCTAAGACATAAACCAAATCGGCTTCAGTATTATCCCGTCCCAGGGTCAGCCGAATCGAACCCTGTACTTGCTCCGGATTCAGACCAATCGCCAGCAGGACGTGGGAAGGTTCCGTATCCTTAGCCGAACAGGCCGAACCACTGGAAGCCGCAATCCCTTCCTTATCTAAAGCAGTCAATAAAGCCTGCCCCTCCATACCAGGAAAGCTGATATTCAAATGCCCCGGTACCCGCTGGACCGGGTGTCCGTTTAGTTTCACCGCCGGGAGCATTACTTTAAGCTGCGTCCAGAATTGATCCCGCAGCGTATTTAACCGGGCGCTTAAGGCCGGCATTTCCGCAACAGCCAGTTCAACCGCTCGGGCAAAACCAACAATTCCGGCCACGTTTTCTGTACCCGGCCTTATCTTTTGTTCCTGGCTCCCCCCGTGCCAAAGGGGGTCGACTTGGATTCCCTCCCGCACGTAGAGCAGCCCGGTGCCCTTAGGTCCGTAAATTTTATGCGCCGAAGCAGACAACAGGCTTACACCGAGTTGATTTACATCCACCGGTACCTTGCCGAGCGACTGGACCGCATCGGTATGGAACGGAATTCCCCGTTCCTTGGCGCGCCGGCCGATTTCGGCAATCGGCTGGATCGTGCCAATCTCGTTATTGGCGTGCATGATCGAAATCAGAATCGTTTCCGAATCCAGGGCTTTGTCTAATTCGGCCAACTGAATCTGACCCTGATCATCGACCGGGAGATAAGTTACCCGAAAGCCCTGTTCTTCCAAGTATTTGCCGGAATCAAGCACCGCGTGGTGCTCAATACTAGAAATAATCACGTGGCGACCCCGGTGTTGATTGGCAAATGCAGTCCCCAAAATCGCCAGATTATCAGCCTCGGTTCCTCCGCTGGTAAAATATATTTCGCCCGGGTTGGCCCCCAGGATTTGGGCCAGTATTTCCCGTCCCCAATTTATCCCTTGTCGTGCCTCCTGGCCAAACTGGTGCAAACTGGAAGGGTTGCCAAACTGCTCGGTATAGTATTTATTCATCAATTCCCGCACCTCGGGTCTGACTGGCGTGGTGGCACTGTGATCCAGGTAGACTCTTTTTTGCATAAACCGTTCCTCCCTTGGCAGGCTGCCCCTGTTTAGTATAATATAACCTCAGAACCTTTAAAAATAAACAATTTATAAAATCAATACTGCGCCATCTGCCCCTGAAGGAGGGATACCATGGCTAATTTGTTCGACTACGCCGCATCTGGTAAAAACTATGACCCGGCAGCGCCGCTCGCGGCCCGGATGCGTCCGCAAAACCTGGATGAATTTATTGGCCAGGAGGAAATCCTTGGCCCCGGTAAACTGCTGCGGAAGGCTATCGAAACCGATAACCTCTCCTCTATCATCCTCTATGGTCCGCCGGGAAGCGGAAAAACCAGTCTGGCCGAGGTAATCTCCCGGCGCTCCCAAGCTGAATTCGTAAAATTGAACTCAGTCACCTCCGGAGTTAAGGACCTGCGACAAATAATCCAACTGGCAAGGGATCAGCGGCTTTATTACGGTAAAAAATCGATCCTGTTTATTGATGAGATCCACCATTTAAACAAAAGCCAACAAGATGTTCTCTTGCCGGCGGTAGAAGAAGGAACCGTAATCCTCATCGGGGCTACCACCGAAAACCCATATTTCGAAGTTAATTCCGCTTTGCTCTCCCGCTCCCGCATTTTCAGGCTGCGGCAGCTGACCACTCCCGAAATAAAATTGGCCATGAAACGCGCCCTTCAGGACCCAGAACGAGGGCTGGGCCAGTATTCGGTTGATTTAACGGAAGAAGCCTTAGATCACTTGGCCACGACGGCCAATGGTGATATTCGGACTGCCCTGTCCGCTTTAGAATTTGCGGTTATGACCACGGCTCCAGAGCAGGGGGTGCGCACCATAACGCCGGCCATTGCGGAGGATGCGATCCAACAGCGGCTATTGCGCTATGACCGCGGCGATCAACACTACGATGTTATCTCCGCTTTTATAAAGAGCGTGCGGGGATCTGACCCAAACGCCGCAATCTACTGGCTGGCCTTGATGCTGCAGAGCGGCGAGGATCCCCGTTTTATAATCCGGCGCCTGATCATCCTGGCTTCCGAAGATATCGGACTGGCTGATCCGCAGGCAATGTTGATCGCGCAGGCAGCTGCCAACGCCTTTGAGTGGATCGGGATGCCGGAAGGTCGAATCCCTCTGGCGGAAGCGACTATTTATCTTAGTCTGGCCCCGAAAAGCAACAGCGCCTATTTAGCGATTGAGCAAGCCTTGGCTGATGTAAAGAACCAGCCTACTGGCCTTGTCCCCATCCACCTGCGGGATGCCAGCTACCGGGGAGCCAAGGAACTTGGTCACGGCAAAGGTTACCGGTATCCGCACGACTATCCCGGCCACTACGTTAAACAACAGTATTTGCCGGATTCCCTGAAGGACCGCCGGTATTATAACCCTTCGGACCAGGGGTGGGAAAAAGAAAACCCGGAAAAGCCAACCGGCGGCAAAGAGTAAAAGCCAATGATGTAAATTACCGCTTTGATTACGCTCACCGGGACACATGGGGACGGTTCTCCTGTGTCTCACGATCCCGGGTTTGTTCCCACTCCGTGCTTAAACGCAATTTAATCCTGGTCAATCACGACATAATTACTGTTTTATTGCCGATAATATAATTAGTTTGTGCATTCCCCGGCAGTTAATACCCGGTGCTGCTCATCTCGGAAACCAGGCGGCCGCCGACAACTGATCGATACTTTTATTTAACGCAATTATTCTGTAACGCAATTTAACGCAATTATTTTACTTCACCACCCGGAAGATTTCTGTTAATATAGAAAAGGTATTATTCTTTAATAAGCCAGGTTGGAAGGAGTGCTCCGGTAAATGAGAAAACTTCAGGACCTTGACGTAAAAGGCAAACGGGTCTTGGTGAGGGTGGACTTTAATATACCCCTGGAAGCTGGAAAAATCAGCGATGACTATCGCATTGTGACGGCATTGCCCACAATCCGCTATCTCCTGGAACAGAAGGCCCGGGTTATTTTAATGAGTCATCTGGGTCGGCCCAACGGTAAAGTAAACGAAAAACTACGCTTGGGGCCAGTGGCCGATAGACTTAAGGAATTACTTAACCAGCCGGTCGTTTACATACAGGACTGCATCGGACCGGCGGCGGAAGAAGCCGCGGCTGCTCTGCCTGAAGGCAGTATTTTGCTGCTGGAAAACCTCCGTTTTTACCGGGAAGAGGAAGACGACGACCAAGCCTTTGCCCAAAAGCTGGCCAATTTAGCCGAGTGTTACGTGAATGACGCTTTCAGCGCGGCTCATCGTGCGCACGCTTCGACCCATGCGGTAGCCAAACTGCTTCCGAGCGCCGCTGGCTTCCTTATGGAAAAAGAGGTTTCAGCCCTGGGCCAGCTGGCCAGCAATCCGCAGCATCCGTTTGTGGTTATCCTGGGCGGAGCAAAGGTCAGCGATAAGATCGGCGTAATCAATAACTTGATTGATAAAGCAGATTCGCTGCTGATTGGCGGAGGCATGGCTTTTACCTTCCTGAAGGCCCAAGGCATTGAAATCGGCAAATCGCTGGTGGAAACGGAGAAGCTGGCCTATGCCCGCGAATTGCTGCAAAAAGCCGGCGCCAAGATTAAACTACCAACCGACGTAGTTGTGGCGGAAACCTTAGCCCCGGGAGTACCGAAACAAACGGTGTCGATCGAGAGTATCCCGGCTGCGCAAATGGGCCTGGACATTGGACCGGATACGATTGCGCTCTTTGCCGGAATCATTGGCAGCGCAAGCACCATCTTTTGGAATGGACCGGTTGGGGCTTTCGAAACCCCCGACTTTGCCCAAGGCACCGTTGCCATTAGCCAGGCGATTGCTGAGAACCCGGGAACCACAGTGATTGGCGGTGGAGATACAGCCAATGCCGTACAAGAATGCCTCGACAGTTTCACCCATGTATCTACGGGCGGCGGAGCCTCTTTGGAATTCCTCGAAGGTCGGGTCTTACCCGGGATTGCGGTATTAGACTGATCTAAAACTAACAAGCCCAAAAGAATTTGTTCCCCTTGAAAAATTCGGCATAGTCGGTAAAATATTGGCTATGCCGTTTCTTTATGGATTTTCGGAAACCGAATCCCCTATAAGCGAAAAGCGGCAAAAACCTTCCAAAGAATTTCATCAGAGGTATATAATAGTTGTATTAATGCTTACGATAACGTAGCCGAAAGCCCCCAATTTTAATTGCGGGGATGAAGGCGGCTTCGTCGTTTTTTTAAATTAGTTTATTGGGATCTACCGTTTTTTATTAAGGAAAGCAGAGCAAATGAAAGGAAGGAGCAGAATGAACTTGTTGCACATGTTGTATAAAGAAAGAAAAAGAACGTTTCTAGTAGTATTGATGGCTGCTGTTCTTATCGCGGCTGTAATCCTATTACTTCCAAGTATGTTTACACAGAAAGATTATCCGGCAAGCGATTATAGTAAGCTTTCGTGGACTGAGGCTTTTGACAAATTACATGACAGGATATCAAAGGAATATGCCTTTACCCAGTGGAAAGGCATCGATTGGGATTCCCTATACAATGAATACGGCCCGGTTATTGCCAAAGCTCAGGAAAACAAAGATTTTGACGCATATTATATCGGACTGCGCAGTTATCTGCACGAGATTCCCGACAGGCATATAAGCGCAACCAATCTAACTGAGGTCGACGATAAATACATAGGCGGGGGCTTTGGCACAGCGGTTGTAAAACTTGACAACGGCAGACTCGTTTTCACCTGGGCGGATGAAAACAGCCCGGCATGGAAGGCTGGAATCCGCGCCGGGGCGGAGTTGATTTCATGGGATGGCCAATCGGCAAAGGATGCTTTGGAAACCGTGTCGACAGTCTTTACGAGCATTTCAGCGACGAATGAGGATCTTGAACTTCAGAAGCAGTATTACCTTGTTCGCGCCCCTATCGGAAAACAAGTTAACGTTGTCTTTCTAAACGAGGGGGAACAGATTCCCCGGGAGATATCCTTAACGGCTTATGATGACCAGAAAGAATCTATTAAAAGAGGTTATCCGGATGCGGTGGTTTCTGACCGGCTGAAAGACGCCATACTTGAAATTGAAAACCCTGCTCCTATGCCCGAAGGTATGATAGAACAGAAAACGCTCGAGGATGGAATCTTTTATATCAGAATATGGGGCGAGTTTGACGCTGACCTGCAGCAGACAGGCCAAACGCCATCGACCGTGGGGTTGCTGCGCAAGGCAGTTAATGAAGCCATAGACGCCGACGCAAAGGGGATTATTCTCGACCTTCGTAACAATTTAGGCGGACTGGATGATATGGCGGCAGATATATTGGGCTCATTTTATCCGGAAAAAACGTTTTATGAATATCAGAACGCTTATAATCCGGCTACAGGACAGCGTGAGATCGTCACAGCGGATGCGGAAGCCGGCACAGAGGCGCTTTACATCAATCCAGCAGAACACTGTTATAAGGGCAGAGTCATAGCCCTGTTAAACACAAGATGCGTCAGTTCCGGCGAAGGGATTGCAATGGGCATTCGCAACCTCCCGAACGGCGACACCCTGGGTTTTTATGGAACAAACGGATCGTTTGGGTTATCCGGTTCTGAAGCCGCAATGCCAGGTGGAATTACGGTCCGTTGGCCATCAGGACAGTCTCTTGATGTGAATAAGGAAATCCAATTGGACAGCCGTTATGGTATCGGCGGTGTCAGCCCCTCCGTAAGAATTCCGATGACCTTGGAAAATGCGATACGGATTGCAAATGGTGAGGATGTTGAACTGAAAGAAGCGGTGCGAATACTTCGCGCAATCTAAGAGGCATAAAAAACCTTAAACTTCATGAAAACTCGATCATTGAATAAAGACTTAAGGCTTCCGAAGTCAGCAAATGACCTCGAAAGCCTTAAATCTTTATTCGCACC
>CAYXHK010000009.1:0-4500 GCA_964464665.1 uncultured Syntrophomonadaceae bacterium | reverse complement strand
TTAACAATCTTTCTAAATCCTGCCGGAAAGGGGTTCTATCTATAATGCTTACCCAATTGCCCGACAAAAAGCACCAAGTAAAAATTAACGGTGAAGCTTGGACTGCTCCCACCGCTATAATTATTGGCAAAGTAACGATTGACGCCCATTCCAGTATCGGCCACAATTCGGTTTTACGCGGGGATCCGGAAAAAATCACGATAGGCAACTTGACTAATGTCCAGGAAGACTGTTTAATTGAAACAAAATTTTCCTATGGGGTTTCGATCGGCAATCGAGTCAGTATTGGATATGATACAAGGCTGACTGGTTGTACCATTCAAGACGGGGTGGTAATCGGTGACCGGTCTATAATTATGGAAGGCGCCCGGATTGGGGCGGAGAGCGTTATTAAGCCGGGCACCCTCGTCTATTCGAATATGCAAATACCGCCAAAGTCGTTAGTCGCCGGCATACCAGGCCGGGTTATTAAACAGCTTAGCGAAGAGGAAATCCAACACCAAAATAAATACTGGCAGCACGTGGAAAACTTCCTCGATTCCCGATTAAATGATTTAGAAAAACAAACCGCCTTCGGTTCTGTAGCCATCTAGCTTTTTACCCTTAAATTAATTACCGGATCAATATGTCCAAGGAAAGGATTTGGGGTTTAAGCTTAATGGGAATACTGAGTATTGTCATAAATACAGAGATTAATGGAAAAATGAAGATAGAACACCGGGAACTAAACCTTTAAGGGCTTGCTTTCTCGGTGTTTTCTTCGTTTTATAGAACTAATTACTCAGCGGTCAACGCCAAGGTTAGGATGGTCAATGGGTGCTTTAAAGCTGGTTACCTTCAGGTTTAGCCCCCCAAAGCAGGATAGTGTAGATCAACGTCGAATAAACTTTAAATTAAAGGATTTCTGACTGAAGATACCGCAGATTAGCCCGCGTGACGGGCAACTGGAAAGGGGTAAGACAGAAGTGGCTACTACGCAGGAAAAGATTGAACTCTTTATTCAAAAGGAATCCAGGGTTGAACAGATGGGCGGCACCGCCCAGATCGAAAAACAGCACCGCCTGGGTAAACTTTCCGCTCGCGAAAGGATCGAACTGCTTTTTGATCCTGGCACATTTCAAGAAACCGATAAATTTGTTACCCACTCCTGTACTTATTTTGGGATGGAAAAAGTAGAAGTCCCGGCCGATGGGGTGATCACTGGCTATGGCGAAGTTAACGGCCGGCAAGTATATGTATTTGCTCAGGATTTCACCTCTGTTGGTGGCGCCATGGGCTTAGCCCAGGCGGAAAAAATATGCAAAGTGATGGATTTGGCGGCCATGGTTGGCGCGCCTTTTATCGGTTTAAATGATTCCGGGGGCGCCCGTATCCAAGAGGGGATTAATTCGTTGAGCGGTTACGGCAAAATGTTTCTGCGCAACTCCCGTTATTCCGGGGTAATTCCGCAAATCACCGCCATAATGGGGCCTACGGCCGGAGGCGCCGTTTATTCGCCGGCCATCATGGACTTTATTTTTATGGTTAAAGGAATCGGGCAGATGTTTATTACCGGTCCGCAGGTAATCAAAGCCGCGACTGGGGAAGTTATCAGCCCGGAAGAACTGGGCGGCGCTGTGACTCATAATAAAATCTCGGGCAATGCCCATTTTATCTGCGAAAACGATGCGGACTGCTTAAACCAAATCCGCAGCCTCCTTTCTTATCTGCCTTCGAACAACCAGGAAACAACGCCGGTTAAAAATTGTCAGGACCCAGTCGACCGGGTTGAAGAAAAGTTAAACACCATTGTCCCCGATTCCCCCAGCCGGGTTTACAACATGAAGCAGCTAATTAAACTGATTGTGGATAACGGAGAAATGTTTGAGGTGCAGCCGCTTTACGCGCCGAATATCTTAACCATTTTTGCCCGCTTAAACGGTCGGTCAGTAGGCATTATCGCCAATCAGCCAATTGCCCTGTCGGGCTGCCTTGATGTCAATGCTTCAGACAAAGCCTGCCGCTTTATCCGTTTCTGCGATGCCTTTAACATTCCGCTGGTAACTTTCACCGATACGCCCGGCTTTTTGCCCGGCAAAGGACAAGAGTTTACCGGTATCATCCGCCACGGAGCCAAAATGTTGTACGCTTACTCTGAAGCCACGGTGCCTAAACTGACGGTCATTATCCGCAAAGCCTACGGGGGAGCCTACATGGCTATGTGCGGCAAAGACCTGGCCGCGGATCAGGCGATTGCCTGGCCTACAGCGCAGATTGCCGTAATGGGAGCGGAAGGAGCAGCCAATATCATCCACCGCAAAGAAATTGCCGCAGCCCCTGATCCGGAAGAACTGCGCCAACAAAAAATAAATGAGTACGAGATTCTTTTCAATAACCCTTACGTGGCTGCCGGCAAGGGTCTGGTAGATCTAGTCTGTGAACCGAGACATACCCGCAAAGTATTGATCAAAGCCCTGGAAAGCCTGTCTAAGAAAAAGGAAGCCCTGCCCTGGAAAAAACATTCGAATATGCCGGTTTGATAAGTTACGAATAATCGGCTCATGGCTAATTATATCCGCCATGCTGATCCAGCTCAAATTAAAGCCTTTACCCGCCAATCGGGTAAAGGCTTTAATAAATATCTGTCTCTGTATACTGTTCGCTCCCAGAGGAAGTGAGAACTCTGCCTGACATTTAATAAATATCCGTCTCTATATCTGCCGTTATATGTTGTTCTCTATATCTGGTATATCTAGTGATTGCTTACTTAAAGGTTCAAAGATTCAACAAGATATCTGCTTTCTTCTTGTATTCTGTTATTAAGGGTTTGCTAGTCTCAGTCTTAAAGATTCCACCCAAAAGTTCGGCTTCGGCCCTAAAACCCTACCTTACTTATTCCTTCTTCAGGGCCTGGGTGAGTAATGGCACGATAGTGCGGTAATCAGCCACGATGCCGTAGTCCACCTGTTTAAAGATGGCAGCTTTCGGGTCTTGATTAATCGCCACTGCCACCCCTTTGCCCTTGATTCCAATCGTGTGCATCATATCCCCGGAGATTCCAATCCCCATATAAATTTCTGGTCGGACGGTTTTTCCGCTCTGGCCAATCATTTGATCGTGCTCAGCCCATCCTTCATCTACCGCGGGACGCGTAGCGCCAACTGCCGCTCCCAAAGCCTCGGCTAGCTCTTCAATTACAGCCCAGCCTTCTGCGCTGCCCACGCCGGCTCCGCCGGCAACCACTCGAGTTGCGGCTTCAAGCGTAGCTTCGACCGCCGGTTTCCGGCGCGCCGCGCGCAACTTTACCGCCTGACAGTTTTGGGGGATTCTTGCTTCAATTGCTACGACCTCTAACGGTTTTTTATCGTCAGCCAAAGGGGGTAATTCCCCTTCCAGCATTCCCGGCTTTACTGTCGCCACTTGCGGCCGGTTATGGGGCGTAACGATAGTGCCAAAAATGGTGCCGCCGAGCCCAGGAACGATCTGCAAAAGATTCCCTTGTTCGTCCAGTTTTAAATCACAGCAATCCGCCGCACAACCGGTAGCCAGCCTGGCGGCAACCGCCGGAGCCAGGTCCCTGCCCAGATAAGTAGCTCCGAATAAAATCATTTCCGGGCAACCCAGATCCTCAACCATGGCCACTATCGTTTCCGTGTAAACCAGCGGATGATAAAAACTTAAACCCTCTGGTTGAACCAGAAACGCCCGGTCAACTCCAAAGTTATTCAAAGACTGAATGGAATCTTCCAAATCCTCGCCAAATAAGACGGCACATAATTCTCCGTTTAATTCATCCGCCAGATTTCTGCCCGTGGTCAAGAGCTCCCGGGTAACACCCATCCATTGACCGGCCTGGTGTTCCGCAAAAACCCATACCTGTTTCAAATCACCGCCCCCTTTCAACCCAGACCCAGTTTATTGATCAAATCAGCGACTATCTGTTGGGGATTACCCGTAAGCATTTCCACCTGTTTACTCGATTCAACCGTAAAATAGTCCTGGGTCTGCGTGGGCGATCCATCTAAACCAATTTGATTGGCATCCAAGTCTAAGTCATTGAAGTTAAAAACCGTAATCTTTCTTTTGCGGGCAGCCAGAATTCCCAGCAAGGACAATCTTCGCGGCTGGTTTACGGCCGAATCAACCGTAAGCAGCACGGGCAGCTGCACGAGAAGATCCCTTTGTTCCGCCTCATCCTCGACTGTGACCAAAAGATGCGAATCATCTTCCCTCTCCAGATGGTGAATCCTACTTACCCAAGGGATACCCTGGAGCACCGCCACTTGGGGCCCCACTTGAGCAGTGCCGCCGTCAAAGCTTTCGGCTCCGCAGATGATTAAATCCCAATCCCCCAGCTTTTTCAGTCCGGCATCAATTACCCGGGCCGTAGCCAGGGTGTCACCCCCGGCAAATTGCAGGTCGGAAAGCAATACTGCTTCGTCCGCTCCCATCGCCAAGGTTTCGGCCAGGGTCTGCTCTGCTGCCGGCGGGGCCATGGAAAATACCGTAACCT
Organism: uncultured Syntrophomonadaceae bacterium; assembly: GCA_964464665.1. Taxonomy (GTDB): domain Bacteria; phylum Bacillota; class Ch66; order Ch66; family Ch109; genus CAYXHK01. Next base: position 8 of record CAYXHK010000009.1, on the reverse strand, counting down.
GGCCGCCG
>CAYXHK010000008.1:19509-19874 GCA_964464665.1 uncultured Syntrophomonadaceae bacterium | reverse complement strand
AGGGGACGGTTCTCTGTTTGTTTAGCACAAGTAAGGAATAAATAACACAATAACACAAAGGGACGGTTCTCCTGTGTCTGTTACAGACACAGGAGAACCGTCCCTTTGTGTCTTCCAGTTGGATTAAATTTTTCCAGCTTAAGCCAATCCGAGTATAGATCTCTAACTTTGTGGAATAATATATCGGATATACTCTGCCCAAAAACTAGTTTTAAAAGGGGGTTTGTTTTTAGTGAAAGAGCTTAGAAAAAAAATATCTTACTTACAGGGCTTAGCGGAAGGTCTGGATGTAAAATCCAACAGCAAAGAAGGGCGGATTATTAACGGGATTATTGAAGTGCTGGGGGATATGGCGAACAACTTGG
>CAYXHK010000008.1:0-19499 GCA_964464665.1 uncultured Syntrophomonadaceae bacterium | reverse complement strand
ATCTTTGGGAAGTGCATCAAGAACTCGAGACCTATATGGAAGCGATTGATGAAGACCTTTATGAATTAGAAGGAGAGCTTTTCGAAGACTCGGAGGACGGGGACAGTCTGAATCAAATGGTGGAGATCGATTGTCCGAAGTGTCACGAGCCGGTTTGTTTTACAGCGGAAGTACTTGAAGATGAGGATGTTGTTGAAGTAACCTGCCCGACCTGCAACGAAGTCGTGTTCGTGAATGACGGGTCTTTTGACTTTGAACCGGCGATTATTGGTCAGGATGATGAGCAGTATCACCGCTCCCGTCAGGGTGATATATAAGTTGAGATAAAGGATAAAGGTGAGTCTGGTTTTGGGTTAAGGCTCCGGAGAATACGGGGCCTTTTCGTTTGTTGTGCTAAGGTCAGAAAAGAACCAGCCGGTTATTAAATCTTGGAAAAGCCTGAGAAATATGGCAATATAATATTAAGGTATGACAATATAACGTTAAGGCGGATGCCCAAGAAGTTCGGAAGGAGGAAGATTGTTTCATGAAAACCATTCTCAATGATTTAATCGCCGAACAAGCTCAAGTAGATGTCATAGTAGCCGATTTGACGGAAGAAGAATGGCTGACCCCGCTCCCGGGGGTGGAGATGTGGAATATTAAAGACGCGATTATTCACCTGGCTTTTTATGATTACACGGCCAGTCAGCTGATGGAGGGGAAGGCCGAAGATTTAGTGGTGATTGCCGAGGCCGAGGCCGGTCAGGATGAGTATTTCCGGGCTACCTCGTTTCATCATCTAAGCGGAGCCGAGGTTTTAAGCTGGTGGCGGGAGGAACGCACCCGGATGCTGGGACTGTTTTATCAGATTGACCCCAAAGCGCGCGTCCCCTGGTTCCCCGGGCTGCCGATGGCCGCCAAATCGCTGGCTTCCGCGCGTTTAATGGAACTTTGGGGACACTCGGTAGACATTTATGACGCTTTGAACCTGGAGCCGATAGTGAAAGAGCGCATCACCAGCACTCTGTTTCTGTCCTGGCAAGCCCGTCCGAATGCCTACCGAATTAATAATATAACCTTGCCGGATACCCCAATGTATCTGGAACTTACCCTGCCTTCGGGCGCAATCTGGACTGCCGGCGACCCAACCGCCGAGAATTATATTAAAGGCAGCGCCAAGGAATGGGCCTTAGTGGCCATTCGCCGCCGAAACTGGATGGATTCCGATTTGGAAGTAGTGGGCGAAGAAGCGCGCCAATACGCCTCGATTGTCCAGACTTATGCGGGTGTCGCTGAAGAAGCGCCCCCAGCCAAACGACTAAGATAAGCGCATAAGCCTCGGCCAAATGTCTAAGACTAGCGCCCGGATGCCCCAGTCGCTCTAAGTGCATCAGACAAGCTCCGGCGCTCCAGCCAGTCGCGCAGTGCATTAATGCAGTGCATTAAATAGGCTGGAAAAGTAAAAAGTAAGCGCAACACCGCTTATGTACAAAAATAAATGCTAGCATTGACAGGATTATTAAATGATAAATCTTAAAGCACTAGAACTGGAAGACCAAGCCTGGATGGTGCCGCTGCTCATGGCTGCCGGTCTGCAGAACAGCCAGTATAGTTTTGCCAATCTGTTCGCCTGGTCCGTTATTTATCCCTATTATGTGACGCGGGTAGATGATTGTCTGTTAATCAAAGGGATCAACCTGGACGGTACTCCGAGTTACTTCTTTCCAGTTGGAACAAGAGACCCAGAATCACTAAAATCCCTGCTCTTGGCTATGCGTCAAGACGCTGCCGCTACCGGCTTTGCCTTTAAATTAATCGGGCTTACCCCGGGAAATATGACCGTCCTGAACCGCTTGTTTCCCGGCCAGTTTACGTTTATCGAGATTCGCAGTCTGTTTGATTATGTTTACCTTTTAGATCATCTTGCCCGCTTGCCTGGCCGTAAACTTTCCGCCAAACGCAATCATATCAATTATTTTCTGCGAAATAATCTCTGGAGTTTTGAACCGCTGACCTTGAGCAACTTAGCGGAGTGTTGGGAAATGAATCAGGCCTGGTATAAAACCCGAGATTTGGAGAGTGACCAGCATCTGGCTCAGGAATGTCTTGTGGTACGCCGATTTTTTGAATATTTCACGGAATTAGGCTTAGTTGGCGGACTCTTGCGGTCATCCGGGAAAATAATCGCCTATACGATAGGCAGCCAACTAAATGCCCATACCTTTGACATTCACGTGGAAAAAGCCTTTGGCGAAATCCGGGGTGCCTATCAAATGATCAACCGGGAATTTGCCCGGTTAATCCAGAACGAGCATCCCGAAATTATTTGCGTCAACCGTGAGGATGACCAAGATCATTTAGGCATCCGCCAAGCGAAGCTGTCGTATGCGCCGATTAGAATTGAGCAAAAATATTTAGCCAAGTATAAGGATAAGGATAAGGATAAGGGGTAGCAGGGTGGCGGTACCCTTGATTTGATATGGATGATTCTTGGAAGCATGAGAACCGTCCCCTGTTTCCCCTGTTTCATCCCTGTTTCAGGTCGGAGAACCGTCCCCTGTTTCGTCCCTTAATGTTGGAAATACCAGCGGTTATAACTAGAAGGGATATGGCTTTAAACTCATGCGGATTTTACTGACTGCCTTAAATGCCCGTTTCAGTCATTCCTCCCTCGCTCTACGCTATCTGCGCAGTTACTGTGCGGATGGAGCTTGGGAAATGGAATTGGCGGAATACACGATTAACGATCAGAACAATTATATTTTGGGAGAAATCTATCGGAAAAACGTCGATTTAGTGGCATTTTCCGGTTATATATGGAATATAGATAAGATATTAGCGGTTTGCCGCAAACTGAAAAAAATCCGGCCGGATATCATTCTCGTTTTAGGCGGACCGGAAGTATCTTACGATGTTGCTGAGTTGATGCGTTTGCATCCTTACCTGGATTTTGTGGTATTTGGGGAAGGTGAAGCGACCTTTAAGGAGCTGCTGCAAAGTTTAGCCCAACCGGGAACCGCTGTTGCAGCCGGACCAGGGATTTTGGGTATGGCTTACCGGGAGGGGGATCAGGTAAAATTGAATCCGGCCCGTCCGGTCCTTTGGGATCTCGATCAAATACCTTTTCCCTACCAGTCAGAGGATGCCGCGGAATTAAAAAATCGGGTCGTCTATTACGAAAGCTCCCGGGGCTGCCCTTACTCTTGTCAATACTGCCTTTCCTCGCTGGAAAAGGGAGTGCGTTATTTTTCCCTGGAGCGGGTAAAAAGCGATCTGCTTGCTTTAATAGCCCAGGGGGCGGAAACAATTAAGTTCGTGGACCGCACTTTTAACTGTCACCCAGCCAGGGCCCGGGAAATATTCAGCTTCTTGGTCGAGTATACGCCTAAGGAGCGGCCGGTCCTCTATCATTTTGAGATAGGGGCCGCCCTTTTAGACGAAGCAACGCTTCAGTTGCTGGAACAGGCACCCCCGGGTCTGTTTGAATTTGAAATCGGGGTCCAGTCCACCAATGAACCGACCCTGGCCGCGGTTAAGCGAAAAGCGGATTGGCACCGCCTAAAACCCGCGGTGCAGCGGCTCGCGAAACCCCAGAATATTCACCTGCACCTAGATTTGATTGCCGGTCTGCCCCAGGAAACCTACTCGTCTTTCAGGCGCTCTTTTAACGCGGTTTTTTCCTTGCGGCCGCATGTTTTGCAACTGGGATTTTTAAAGCTGCTGAAAGGCTCCGGGCTGCGGGAGCAGGCAGCCAGTTTTGGTTGTATTTATGCGGATGAACCGCCTTACGAAGTGTTGGCCACCGCCACGCTGGACTATGGCCAACTGCTCCGTTTGCACCTGATCGAAGACTTAGTGGAAAAATACTACAATTCCCAGCGTTTTCAACATTCTCTGAACTTGTTGTTACATCAGGGAGGTCAAACGCCGTTTGATTTTTTTGAACAAATGGCCTTATTCTGGGAAGCTCAGGGTTTGCACCAAAGGCTCCATAATACGAATGCCCTGTTTAAAATCTTAGGGAGTTATGTGGAGCATAATGAACCCTCCTTAAGCGTAGACTTAAACGTAAACCAGGGGATTTTCCTGGAGGTGCTGAAATTTGACTATCTGCTGCAGTCTGGCGGCGTTCAGCCGGCTGCCTGGTTCCCGCGAACGTTTCTTGATAATCAGAAGCAGCGGACCCATGATTTTTTAGGCAACTCCCAAAACATCGTCGATTTATTGCCCCATTTTCAGGGTTATTCAGCTCGGGATATCAATAAATATGTGCATATAGAAATCTTTGAATTGGATGTAATCGCTTTGGCCAATTGGCTGACGGAACGGCTGCGGTCAGAAGCTGCCGAATCAGCCGAAGATCGGTTCTTGCCGGACTTCCTCTTTCAGTCCACAGCAGTATTGTTTGACAATTCAGCTAGGGCTGGGATTTTGCGCCAACCGGCTTATCACCGAATTAACCTCTGAACAGACCAGATTATTCAAAACGAAATAAAATTATAGGATTATCAACAGGGCAGGGTTGTTTTAACAACTCTGCCTCATTTTGTTTTTGGCTGGAATAAATAGGGGTTTATGACCGTATCTATATTACGGAGAGGGGGAGAACCATGGCTTCAGTAACTTTTAAACCTCAAGTGGAAATCCCCAAACCGATTAAACGCCAAACTGGGAGCGTAATTTCGGCAAGCCCGGTGGCAGACTCGATGCTTATAGACCTGGCTAAATCTGTGCCCGGCTTAACCATCATTCCCTTTTTAGCCCCTCGGCTGCAGCGGCTGTTGAATCAAATACCGGCTGAGTCTCTGCGGGAAATGGAAGAAATCAGGCTGCGGCAGGGACAACCGCTGTTGCTGCGGCTAGGCGCCAAAGAATTAGCCTTAACCCCGTCCGGCCAATTAACAGGTCGGTTTACCGAGGGTGTAGTGATTGAAGCCGAAGATCTGCATCGAATCCTGCAATTAATCAGTCAAAGTTCGATTTATGCCCTGGAAGAAGAATTGCGCAGCGGATTTTTAACCCTGCCCGGCGGCCACCGGGTAGGCTTGGTCGGTCAGGCCGTGGTGGACAAGAAGCGGGTCAAACTGCTCAAATACATCTCCGGCCTGAATTTTCGGATCAGCCGGCAAATATTGGGGGCTGCGGATGCGGTGCTGCCTTATCTGATCGACCGCCGGCACGCCCGAATCTACCATACGCTGTTAGTTTCGGCACCGCAGGCTGGGAAAACCACGCTTCTGCGCGATATTGTCCGGCAATTAAGTAATGGAATCAAAGCCTTAGATTTTCCCGGTGTTAATGTGGGATTGGTGGATGAGCGCTCCGAAATTGCCGGCTGTTATGCGGGCGTTCCTCAAAAAGAGGTTGGCCTGCGCACGGATGTCCTGGATCGCTGTCCCAAAGCGGAAGGGATGTTGATGCTGCTGCGTTCGATGTCTCCGCAGGTAGTCGCCACGGATGAGATTGGCCGGCTGGAAGATGCGGAAGCAATTGAGGATTTATTAAACGCCGGAGTCAGTGTAATCACTACGGTTCACGGATCGTCTCTCGCTGACCTTAAGCGGCGGCCGGTCTTGCGGAAATTGATGGACGCCCAGGTTTTTGAAAGGATCATCCTGCTGGGGCGTTCCCGGGGGCCAGGCACAATTGTCGCAATAGTGAATGGCCAGGATCAGCAAACCTTATGGGGGAAAATGCCCGACGCTTAAGGTGTGGGATCGAGCTAAAGACCGTCAGCCCAGATACAAAACACCTTGGCCGCTGTTTAGCAGGCGCGACAGTTTTAGAGACAGCCAGTTTATGGCTAAAAGCCATCAGTGTACGCCCTGAAGTTTTGGATACACCTGGAGGGGCCGGGTATAAAAAAAGGGAGCGGGGAAATGCCTATATTAAAGCTTAGCGGGATGCTGTTGATTATAATGGCCGGTTGGGCCATTGGTTTTACAATCGCCAAAAAGTTTCATCAGCGGCCGCTGCAGCTGCGTGCTTTCCAATCAAGCTTAATGATGCTACAGACGGAAATCAGTTATACGGCCACACCGCTGCCGGAGGCTCTAAACCGGGTAGCGAGACGCTGTGAGCCGCCGATTCAGAATTTTTATCTGGCGGTAGTAAAGCAGTTAAACTCCGGGCAGGGTTTAACCGCAGACGAAGCCTGGGGCAGCACCCTTTTAGAATGGCAGCGGATATCCGCTTTACATTCCGGCGATATCAGTATTTTACAAAACCTGGGGGGTGCTTTAGGGGCATCAGACCGGGAAGAACAGGTGAAACACCTCCTCCTGGCCCAGGAACAGCTGCGTCAAGCGGAAATCAAGGCGGAACTGGAAAGGAACCGGAATGAAACCCTTTGGAAATACGCCGGGGTGCTGATAGCTTTATTAATCGTCATTGTCCTTTATTAATAATCGTCATTGTCCTTTCATTGATTGGGTATTAATCAGGCAACCGTAAGGAGGAGAAGGAATGGATATTGATCTGGTTTTTAAGATTGCGATTGTCGGCATCGTGGTATCCGTACTGCACACCGTGCTGAAACAGGCGGGCAAGGAAGACGTAGCCAATATGGTCACTCTAGCTGGAGTAATCGTGGTTTTATTGATGGTGGTGCAAATGATCAATGATCTCTTTATTGTCGTTAAATCGGTTTTTCAACTCTATTAACCCAGGGCCAGTTTTGAAACCCCGCCGGCCTTGGCGGTCATCGCTGATGCTGCATAATTAATGAATTGAGATAAAGCTTTTTGCCGCAAACCAATCTTTACACCAGACAGGGGTGGAATTGGTGGAAATTTTACAAATTGTCGGAGCCGGTTTAGTCGTAACCGTTTTGATTTTAGTGATCAAGCCGCAGAGACCGGAATTAGCCTTGCAGGTAAGTTTGGTTTTTGGGGTGATCGTGTTTCTTTTCATGCTCGGCAAGATTTCCGGGGTGATCAATGTTTTGGAAGAATTAAGTCAACGGGCGAATATCAATAAGTTTTACTTGTCTACGATCTTAAAAATTATCGCCGTGGCCTATATTACCGAGTTTGGGGCCCAGGTGTGCCGGGACGCGGGCGAAGGCACGGTGGCTGCCAAAGTGGAGTTTGCCGCGAAAATTATTATCATGGTGCTGGCAATTCCGATAATTGTGGCGATCCTGGATTCTCTACTGAAACTGCTTTGATTTTAAATTACCTTTGAATATCAATTGTGCTTGTTTATCAAATTGCCTTCACTTATCTATTTGCTGGTCTGAGGCCCAAAGAGGGAGGAGCGTTATGCGCTTTCGGGGTAAACCGAAGCTTTTTATCTGGCTCATAATCAGCCTGCTTTTAGTCTTGGCACCGGCCAGTTGGGCGGCGGCGCAGACTGAAACCCAGGTTTTGCAAGACCCGTCCCTTCAGATGCTGGAGAGCTTAGATTTCAGCCAGGTAGAAGAAACGGTAAAGCAGATGAATCAGGAATTAGGCAATTATCTGCCGACCACAGACTGGCAGCAGCTTTTACAGGATATCCGACAGGGTGAGGTCAGCTGGAGCCTCGCGGACATCTTGGCGGGAATAGGCCGTTTTTTCTTCCAGGAGGTATTGGCCAATTCCTCGCTGCTGGTACAGCTCATTATCCTGGCCGTAATCTGTGCGGTACTGCAGAATATGCAGAGCGCTTTTAATGAAGGCACTGTAGGGAAGATGGCCCAGGCGGTCTGTTACCTGGCTCTCTTAACCATTGCCTTAGGTTCCTTCATTTTAGCCGTGAATATCGGCCGGGAAGCGATCACCCGGATGGTTGCCTTTATCCAGGTCTTAGTCCCGTTACTGCTGACCATGATGGCAGCCGTAGGCGGGTTTACTTCAGCGGCCATGCTGCACCCCTATATAATTGCCTCGCTGGGGATCTTCAGCTTTGTAATCAATTTTGTCGTTTTTCCTTTAATCTTGCTATCCGCGGTGTTAGGTATTGTTAATCAGTTGTCGGATCGTTTTCAGGTTTCCCGTTTGGCGGGTCTCTTGCGGCAGGCCAGTATCTGGTGTCTCGGCTTAGTAATGACCTTGTTTATCGGTGTTTTATCGATTCAAGGCGCAATGGGAGCGGTGGCTGATGGTATAACCCTTCGAGCCGCCAAATTTGCCACCGGAACTTTTGTGCCGATCGTGGGCGGCTATTTTGCCGACGCGATTGACGCTGCCATCGGGTATGCCCTGCTGCTTAAGAATTCCATTGGCATCTTAGGCTTGTTGGTATTGTTTGGCTTGTGTATTTTTCCGGTAATCAAGATATTTGCCATTACCTTAGCCTATAAAATCGCCGCAGTGCTGGTGCAGCCGCTGGGCGATGAGAAAACGGCCGAGGCTTTGCAAAGTTTAAGCAGCGGTCTTGGATTGATCATGGTCACGGTAGCCTGCATCGGTCTCATGTTTTTCATGACCATAACCATTATTTTGGGGGCAGGCAGTCTTACCACCATGTTGCGCTGAGGTTTAAGGCGGGAAGGGCAGGTGCTTAAGGCTGGAAATAATTAGAAGCGTAATTCGGGAAATCGTGGTTATAGTCCTCTTGGCCGGGTTGTTGGAAATGCTCCTGCCCGAAAATAATTTGCGTAAATATGTGAGGGTCGTGCTGGGGTTATTCATTATGGTTACTCTATTGATTCCTCTGGTTAATTTCATCTCCTCTGATGAATCCTGGGCAGTAAGCGCCTGGCAGTTTACGGATAACTCGGCGGGTGAAGTGGCCACTGTTTTATCGAATGGCGAGAGGATTAATTCAAAGATGCAGGAAGCCGCGCTTAAGGAGTGTGAGGATCGGCTGGGTCGCCAAGTCGAAGCCCTGGTAACTTTAGTGCCGGGAGTCGAATCCGTCCGGGCTGCGGTGCAAACCAAGGCCGGGCCGAGCGGAGAGCTCTGGTCAGGCATTGAAAAGGTGCATTTAGAAATTAGTTTATTAGGTCGCCAAAGTGCCCAAAGTGATTCGACCAAAGATCCAGGAACGGCTGAATTCGCCAATCCGGAAAAGAATGAAGCGGGGGAGAAAGGCCCAACACTTGAGGAAGATCTGGTACCTGAGGAAGACCCGTCGCTTAAGGAAGACTCGGTGCCTAAGCAAGATCCGGCGCCTGAGGAAACAGCCCCGCTGGTAACTCCAGTCGACCCGGTCGTGATCGGCGATCCAAGCGAAAGGACGACAGCGCCTAAACCTAAACTTGATGAAGGGGGGGCAAAAGGACCGGCTGCACCGGCTAAAAACCTTGGTACAGAAAGTTCGGTAAATCGATCGGTGAGTCAAAAAGAGGTTGAGTTGCAGGCGAAAAATACGGTGGCCAATTTTTACGGAGTTCCCTTAAACAAGATTCAGGTTGAGTTCAAATAGGAATTCATTTTCTAGGAAATCATTTCCGGGCAGTAGGAGGAGTTGGGGTGAAATACATGAAGGAAATTAAGGAGATGCTCGACTTTTCAGGACAGAACAAATTAAAGGCTCTGCTGGCAGTAGGTGCCTTAGGCATTGCCCTTATGGCAGTTTCCGCCTGGTGGTCCGGCAGCCTTTCTGATTCAACGGAAAAGAGCGGTTTGGGAAACGCGGTCGCGGTAACGACCCAGGCTCCAAACCAGGGGTCGGATTTAACCCTCACTGCGGCTGCGGATAATTCCGAAGCGGGTGTTTTGGAAAACCGTTTAGCTGCAGTGTTGTCGCAAATCGATGGCATTGGCCAGGTTAAGGTCTCCATATCTTTGGCTGCCGGCACCCAAAAAGTTTTTGCCACGAACCAAAAAAGCAACCGACGGGATATTACCGAAAGAGACGAGCGAGGCGGTACCCGCACCACGGCTGAAAATACAGAAGACGAAGAGTTGGTTTTGCTGCAGAGCAGCGGACAAAATCCCGGTCAGCCGCTTCTCGTCCAAGAAGTTAATCCAGAGATCAGCGGGGTTTTAGTGGTCGCGGAAGGGGCGGGAGACGCCAGGGTCCGCGAGGAACTTACCCAAACCGTGCAGGTGGTTTTGAATGTTCCGGCCCATAAAATAAGGGTAATGCCCAAGGTAAAGGGAGGCTTAAGCAAGTGAAGATATTGGATTGCAGAATAATCTACTTTTTTAATTTTAGAAAAAGGTGGCGATTGAGCAAGTGAAGACATTGGTGGTTAAGCGCCGAAACCTGCTGATAGGAATAGGAGCGCTGCTCCTGCTTGGCGCCATGTTTTATTACGTCTGGCAGTATGCCGCCGTGGTCCAGGCTTCGTTAGCCTCGACCCTTGGCGTATCAGCTATAGAAGCTGAGTCTGGGGAATTGAAATCCGCGCCGGAAGATCCAGCTGCCGTAGCCAGCATTGCAGCCGGCACTAAAATTACGGCCCCTCAAACACCTCAAACAGCCCCCCAAACGGCGGCAGATCTTACCGCTCTGGAAGAGGCCATCCCGGTGGCGGCGGTCGGAGTTCGCGCTAAAGAAAGCGCCAGTGAATTCTTTGCGCAGTTTCGCATGGAACGCGACCGGGTGCGCGGTCAGCAGCTGGAATTGTATCGGGAAATCGTGAATAATCCCCAGTCAGCGGAAAATATGCGGAGTGAAGCGCAGCAGCGGCTGTTTGCGCTGACGCAGGACATGGAAAAAGAACTGAAGTCGGAAAATCTTTTAGTGGCCAGAGGTTATGCGGAGGCCGTAGTTTTTTTGCAGCCTCAGGGGGTAACGGCCGTGGTGCTCAGTCCAAAATTTACGGAGGAGCAGAAGCGTTCGGTGGTGAATTTGGTTAGTCGGACCTTAGGCTGCAAGGAAGAAGCCGTGTCCGTCATTGCGCGCTAATTTCTGCTTTCGTCTTTGCGTACCAAGAACTTTTGTCTTTGCCAGCCAAGAAGAGGAAACCGCATGGAGAACCTCCAAAAATTGGTAATCCAAGCGGTTCTTGCATTAAATAAATGTAATATTATAAGCCGGCAAAAGGGGTCAAGAGGAGTCAAAAGGGGTCAAGAAGAGAAATGAGACTTCAAAAATGGGTGTCCCAAAGAACGGCCGTTCCCGGACAAAAGGAGGTTGCCAAAATTCTTCTTTAATGCTTATAATAATGATTGGGTAATAGTAAACTCAGGTACCGGAAGGTAACCTGAGTTTCGATTTTTATAGGTATTTTGGATACTGGATAATTTATTATAGGGAGAAGAATGAAGAATAGGGGGATTAATCTTTGATGGGCAAACTTAAGATTACGGATACTACTTTGCGTGACGGTCACCAGAGTTTATGGGCTACCCGGATGCAGTTGGAAGATATGCTGCCGATCCTCGAAAAGATCGATGCCATTGGCTATCATTCTTTAGAGGTGTGGGGCGGAGCCACCTTTGATGTAGCCTTGCGCTTTTTAGAGGAAGACCCATGGGAGCGTCTGCAGATCATTCGCCAAAATGTAAAAAGCACCCAACTGCAAATGCTGCTGCGCGGCCAGTCTTTGGTCGGCTACAGCCACTACCCCGATGATGTGGTAGAAAGATTTGTGGTCAGGGCCGCGGAAAACGGGATCGATATCTTTAGGATCTTTGATGCTTTGAATGATATCCGCAACCTGGAAAAAGCCATGCAGGTGGCCAAGGAAACGGGGAAACACGTTCAGGCTTCTGTAGTTTACACGATCAGCCCGGTGCACACCCTGGAACATTATGTGGAAACCGCTTTGAAACTGGAAGATCGGGGCGCGGATTCGATCTGTATCAAAGATATGGCTGGCCTGCTTTCGCCTTATCGGGCCTTTGAATTGATTTCCGCATTAAAAGCACGGGTAACTATCCCGGTGCAGTTGCATACCCATTATACGGGGGGCATGGCCATCGCCACTTATATCAAGGCGGCGGAGGCCGGCGTAGACGTGGTGGACACGGCAGCCGGTCCTTTAGCCTTTGGCTCTTCGCAGCCCCCAGTAGAAACTTTAGTACGAGTCATGCAGGAAAGCGAGCGGGATACCGGCTTCAACTTAAGTAGTCTGTTCGAGATTTCCGACTATTTTGAAGAAGTGCGGATCAAACGGGGTTTTGAGCGGGGTATGACCCGGATTTCGGATATGCGGGTTTTTGAACACCAGGTGCCCGGGGGCATGATCTCCAACTTTGCCGATCAGTTGAGAGAGCAACAGGCCTCTCATCGCATGCCGGAAGTGCTGGCCGAAATTGTTCGGGTTCGCGAAGATTTGGGCTATCCGCCTTTAGTGACCCCTACCAGCCAGATTGTCGGCACCCAGGCCACGGTAAACGTACTGACCGGGAAAAGATACGGCATGGTTCCCGGGGAAGTCCGCAAGTATGTACAGGGTTTTTACGGAAAGGTCCCCGGCGAGATCAATCCGGAGATCCGCAAAAAAATCCTCGGTAAAACTGAGTGTATTGAATGTCGTCCCGCGGATCTGATTGAACCGCGTTTAGAAAAATGCCGTGAGGAAATCGGCGAACTGGCCTGCACGGATGAAGACCTGCTGGCTTACGCCTTGTTCCCCATGGTGGCCAAAAAGTTTTTGGAAGAAAGAGCAGCCAAGGAAGAACAAGCGGAGAAAACAGAGGAGAAGTCGGAGGACAAAACCGAATAGAAGCCTGATTTAATTGGAATAGAAGACCAAATTTGACTTGAACAGAAACCTGAACGGAAACTTGAACAGTAATTTGAATAGAACACTGAATTAAGCTTGAATAGAAAACTAATTAATTGGGATAGAAACAAATAAAACTCGAACAGAAACCTGAATAGAAACCTAAGGAGAAACTTGAATAAAGCTAAATACTGGACAAATAGCTTTATTACTGGTATTATAAGTAAAACCAACCAGGATCCAAAAAGCGTTATCCGAGTAGGAAAATTGAGTTAAGTGTTTCCGATTTGGAACAATAATGGATGGAGGTGTTAAAATGGATAAAGTTGATCGGGTTGAATTTGGTTCAATTAAGATTGCTGACGAAGTCGTATCCATCGTAGCCGGGCTGGCCGCAACTGATGTGCCGGGCGTTGCAGGCATGAGTGGCGGCATAGTTGGGGGGATTGCTGAGCTTTTAGGCCGGCGGAATCTCTCTAAAGGAGTCAAGGTGGAGGTTGGCGAGAAGGAAGCGGCAGTTGATCTGTATATTGTAGTAGAATATGGGGTGAGAATCCCTGAAGTTGCGTTGCGGATTCAGGAATCGGTCAAACGGGCGATTGAAAGTATGACCGGTCTAACGGTGGTAGAAGCAAACGTACATGTGCAAGGGGTTGTGCTCCACCCAGGGGAGACTAAAGAGGAGGAACCCCGAGTTAAATAGGTTAGGCTAAGCCAAACCCCCTGCCGCGACAGGGGGTTTAAGCTATGGCGGAGGAGTTGGGAAAAATGAAATTCTTAGCGAAGTTCGAGTTATTCCTATTTTCACTGCTCTTGTTGGGAATAGGGATCTTATTTCTGGGATTCGCGCTGGGCTGGATGCTGCCCTTAGATCAACTGATCGCCACGCTGAGACAGGCTCAGGGCAAGTGGCTGATCGGCCTGGCCGGAGCAGTCTTAGTATTCCTGGGATTAATCAGCTTTTTTGACAATCTGAAGTCGGCTCCGACTACTACGGAGGGAGTTACCCAGGAATTAAAACTGGGTCGAGTCATAACCACGGTTCAAGCGTTGGAGAGCGTAGTCCACAAGGCGGTCCGGCAGGTCCGTGGGGTCCGCGAGGTTAAACCGGTAATTCGGGTAGATGCCGCCGGGCTGGTCATAATTTTAAACCTGGTTTTGGCGCCAGAGGTTAAAATCTCGGAAATTGCCGAGCAGATCCAGGAAAACGTAAAGAATCAAATAAACCAGATTGTCGGCATTGAGGTATTAGAGGTGCGGATCCGCGTGGAAAATATCGGGTATGACGCCAACGCCCGGGTTGAATAAAATAAACGGGTGGCACCTATAGGGGGTCTAGCAGATGAATGAATTATGGAATGAGATAAAGGAACGCCACTTTGGCAAACTGGTCGGGGTAGTGGCCGGACTGATTTTTGGCAGTCTGATTTTAATTTTTGGTTTTTGGCGCACCTTGTTTGTGACTTTGCTGGCCATAGCCGGCTTCGTGATTGGCAAGCGGTTTGATGAAAAGGGCACTTTTCAGGACCTCTATCGAAAGATATTTCCGCAGCGCTAAAAGAATAAGCTTTAAATATACCATATAGTTGAGGAGGTCACCGGTCATTTGCTGCTTTAGCTGGCCGGGATAGTAGTGAGTAGAAGGAGAGCGCGAGAAACGGCCCTAATGGCCATATTTCAAATGGATTTAGTTGGAATGGAAGAACAGCAAGCCCTTGATTTTGTCTTGGCGGAGTTTCCCCTGGGAGCTGAAGCGGTCGAGTATGCGCAGGGATTAACCCGGGGGGTTTGGGAGTACCAGGAAACGTTAGACGCTCTGATTCAGCGGGAAAGCGCGGAATGGAAAGTAAACCGGATGGCGGTGGTGGATCGGAACATCTTACGCTTGGCCATTTATGAAATGTACATCTTGAATAATGTTCCGGATCGGGTGGCCATAAATGAAGCCGTTGAATTATCGAAGCGGTTTGGGGGGCCTGATTCCGCAAAGTTTATAAATGGCATTCTAGGCAGTTTAGTTAAGAATCAAATTGTAGTACCGGAGGCTGATTAGAGGGTATGGCAGCAAAACTGATTGATGGGAAAGCGATTGCCGCAAAGATCCGCAGCGAACTAAAAGCGGAAGTAACTAGACTTAAAGAAACTGGTTTGTGTCCGGGGATCGCGGTAATTATGGTTGGAGATAATGCCGCTTCGCAATTGTACGTAAACATGAAAGCCAAGGTCGCCGAGGAACTGGGAATTTACTCGGTTTTGCGGATATTGCCTAAAGAAACAACCCAGGGGCAGCTGTTAGCCGAAATAGCCAAGCTAAACCTTGATCCCGCAATCCACGGCTACATGGTTCAGCTGCCGTTACCCGAGCCGCTGCAGGAGAAAGAAATCTTGGAAGCGATAGACCCGGCTAAAGATGTCGATTGCTTCCACCCTTATAATGTAGGTCGTTTGCTGATAGGTGAAAACGGGGTCAAACCGTGTACTCCTTTAGGGTGTTTGACTCTGCTTGACCGGATGGGGATTGAAATTGAGGGCAAGAAAGCGGCTGTCGTAGGCCGAAGCAACATCGTGGGCAAGCCGGTTGCGGCTATGTTGCTGCACCGAAACGCAACGGTGACGATTTGTCATTCCCGTACGCAGAATCTTACCGCTGAACTGCAGCAGGCGGATATCGTAATCGCTGCGGTCGGAAAACCCAAGTTTATTACCGGCGAAATGCTAAAACCCGGGGCAGTAGTCCTGGATGTGGGAATTAACCGCTTGCCAAGCGGTAAAGTAGCCGGGGATGTGGATTTCACGAGTGCCAGTGCGGTCGCCGGTTACCTTACCCCTGTCCCGGGCGGAATTGGACCGATGACGATTGCTATGCTGATGAATAATACGGTAGAGGCGGCGAAGGCAAGTTGCATGCGCTAAGGATACATACGGTCAGTGAGGTGGCTGGGAAAATTCAGGGATTACTGTCTGAGGATATGACGTTGAGTAATCTTTGGATGCGGGGAGAAATCTCCAATTTCCGGTCGCCTTCTTCCGGGCATTGGTATTTTACCCTGAAGGATGGTGCCAGTGCGTTAAGGTGCGTCATGTTTCGCTCGCGAGCCAGCCGTACTGGTTTTTTGCCGCAGAATGGATTGCGGGTGGTCATTCGGGGATACGTATCCCTTTATGAACGCGATGGGACTTTGCAAATTTATGTGGAAGAACTGCAGGCAGACGGCATCGGTGCTTTGTGGGCGGCCTTTCAGGAATTGAAAGAAAAATTAGCAGTCGAAGGACTGTTTGCCCCGGAGCGCAAGCGGCCTCTGCCGGTTTTCCCCCGCGTGGTCGGAATTGTTACCTCTTCTACCGGTGCTGCTTTCCAAGACCTGCGCACTGTGATTCATCGTAGGTCCCCCGGTACCCGGATTATTCTGGCTCCTGCCTCGGTACAAGGACAAGAAGCACCCGGAGAAATTATTGCGGCGCTGCAAAGGCTGAATAAGCGGCCGGAGGTGGAATTGATCATCGTTGGCCGCGGAGGCGGTTCTCTGGAAGAATTATGGGCGTTTAATACTGAGGTGGTAGCCCGGGCAGTTTTTGCTTCCCGAATCCCGGTAATCTCGGCGGTAGGCCACGAAACCGACTACTGCATCGTGGATTGGGTGGCGGATATAAGGGCAGCCACCCCTTCGGCCGCCGCTGAACTGGCGGTGCCGGTAGCGGCAGAACTCACGCAGTGGCTGCAAACGGCAAAGGAGCGTTTAAAACGTTCAATGCGGGTCTATCTGCGCCGGCGAAGGGAACGGTTAACGGTTTTAGCGGCTCGGGAAGTCCTGCGCAGCCCCCGCGGTTTATTGGCGCTGCGAAAACTGGAATTAGCCCGCCTGAAGCGGGAACTGTCGTCCCAGATGCGCCAGATTCTCAAGCAAAAACAGGCGTTGATGGCAAACTCAGCCGGTCAGCTTACGGCGTTGAGCCCGCTGGCTGTTTTAGGCCGGGGATATGCGGTTTGCCAGAAACTGCCCTCCGGGGAACTGGTGCGCCGCAGTTCACAGTTGAAGATGGGAGATGCAGTGAAAATAACCCTTAATCAGGGCCGGTTAATCTGTCAGGTTGAAAAAAACATAGAATAATTAAGCTTAAGAAGGGTGGGCCAAATGTGGAAAACGCTGCAGAAAAGCTTAGTTTTGAGACCTCGATAGACCGTCTGGAAGAAATTATCCGCAAGCTGGAACAGGGTGAGCTCCCGCTGGATGCTGCGTTAGAATGTTTTCAAGAAGGAATTAACCTGGTCAAAATTTGTAATCAGCGGCTGCAAGCCGTAGAGGGGCAAGTAGAAATTCTGATTCAGCAGTTAGAAGCAGAATCGCGAGAAGAAGGCGGTACAGTCTATGGAGTGGATTAAACCAGAGTTAGCCCGCCGGGCGGCTGAAGTTGATCAGTTATTGGAAACCTTCTTAGCCGCTGAAGAGGGATACCCGCCCAGCGTGCATGAAGCCATGCGCTATAGTGTTATGGCCGGAGGAAAAAGGCTGCGGCCGATTTTGACCTTCGCCGCGGCGGAAGCGGTCGGGGGAAATCTTCAAGTTGTGCAGCCGGCAGCGATTGCTATAGAACTTATTCATACCTATTCGCTAATCCATGATGATTTGCCGGCTATGGATAACGATGATTTGCGCCGCGGTAAACCGACCTGCCATAAAGTTTTTGGAGAGGCTCTGGCAATTTTAGCCGGCGATGCCTTGCTGACTTTAGCTTTTGAGGTCTTAGCCAAGGCGACGCTTATGACGGACGCGCCGGATCCTTCAGTGATGCTGCAGGTAATCCAGGAGATCGCCCAAGCCGCCGGGACCCAGGGCATGATTGGCGGTCAGGTGGTTGATTTGGAAGCGGAAGGTAAGCCAATTAATGCCGACACCTTGGACTATATCCATCGTCACAAGACCGGGGCTTTGATTCGGGCTTCGGTGCGCGTTGGGGCTTTGCTAGGCGGAGCCAAAGCCGCAGAACTGGCTGATTTGAGTCGGTACGCGGAGGAATTCGGCCTCGCTTTTCAGATTGCCGACGATATTTTAGATGTCGTTGGTGATGAGATTAAACTGGGCAAGCCAGTGGGCAGTGATGTGCGGAATGAAAAAGCCACTTATCCCGCGCTCTGGGGTTTGGAAAAAGCCCGAGCTATGGCTATGGGCAGTGCCGAAAAGGCCAGCACCTATCTGGCTGGCTTTACGGATCGGGCCGATTTTTTGCGGGCCTTGGCGCACTACGTAGTAGTACGGGAAAAATAAAAGCACCAAATAAGATTAGGTTGCAATTAAGAACGATATTTAAAGCTACAGAGATTGCCCGAAATTAAAAGGGATAAAATTGACCCGCAAATATCTAGTTTGACCTTTGATGACCTCAGGCCGAGTTTGGTACGTAAATTCGTCCCGTGTTATAATTACATTGACAGTAATGGCGGGTGGTGCAGTATTCTAGTCAGCCATCCAATCTTGAAGGCGGGCCTAAAAATCCGTTGAGGGCACATCGATGAAGTTCCTGGTGCTGGCTTTTGACGCCCAGTCTGGGGCTGGTACTGGGAAATAAGGGGGATGGGGCGATCTACAATGGCATGTAGGCGTTGACCCCGCCTCCGTGGAGGCCCAAGTATGTGGTGATCTGTCTTTGGCAGTAGCTATGGCTTGGTGTTGAACCTGCTCGTGGTAAAAAGCTGCGTGTAGTGTAGCCTGTCTTGAGTGATGACGGCGGATCCTAGAGAGCGGCCCCGCTAGTCGAGGCCTAGACTAACGGGGCTCGTGGTGAAACCGGCGTTGCAAAAGAGACTAGGGATTGGTTTGGTCTGCCGAGGAAAACTCCTAGACTGTGTACCTTGTTACAGTTTCCTGGGGATTAAAGTGTGCACTAAGTGGTAATCCAGCCTCGATTCCGGCGACGGATCGGAGCAAACTTAAAGGGAAACCGCCAGGATGGCGACATTCTGGAGTTTGACTGGGAAATCCTGCTGGACCTAAGTCACAGCGTTTATTCAGGAAGCGACCACCTGCCCAATTATTTAAATATTAAAAGATTTGAGTCTAGTTTGCCCGCTCCTTGGGGCAAGCTATACTATATCCGACAGAATTCTGTATTCGATGGATTTTGACTGAAATAGCGGAAGTATTAAAAAGTCTAAACCGATACGATTATGTATCGATACATAATTAAAGACTGTATCGATACATAATCGTATCGATACATATATTAGTTTAAAAAGTGGAGTCAAAATGGCTTTAAAAAAGCAGCGGAGTTCGTTTGAACAATTTATAGGCGTAATGATCATCGCTGGGATTACTTTTGGGCTGGCCATAACCGTGAGCCTGACCGCAGAGTTTTTTCTGCGCAGTATAACCTCGTTGATCCTGGCTTTTTTTATCTTGCTGACTATTATTCTGATCGGGGTTTTGTTTGATGTGATTGGCGTAGCCGTGGCGGTGGCGCAGGAACCCCCTTTTCATGCCAAAGCCGCTGATCGGGTGCGGGGGGCGGCGGAGGCGCTGCAGCTTATCCGCCGGGCTGATCGTGTAGCCAATTTTTGTAACGACGTGGTGGGAGACGTTTGCGGTACTATTAGCGGAGCAGTAGGGGCAACGATAGCATTGCGTCTTTTATTTATTCAGCCTAGTTGGAGTGAATTGGTGGTGACCGTAGTTATGACCGGTCTGATCGCGGCAACTACGGTGGGAGCGAAAGCCGCTGGCAAAACCTTTGCCATTACTCAAGCTAACGATATAATGTTTGGGGTAGGCCGCACCTTAGCTTGGTGGAATTATCTTACGGGACGGTCAATCCCTAATGGCGACAAACGAGGTCAAAAGAAAAGGACCAGGTGAAGAAATTGCGCTTATTAGATACTATTAAAGGCCCTCAGGATCTTAATAGTTTAAATACGAATCAATTAACTCAGTTAGCGGATGAGATCCGCCGGGAACTGGTGGAAACCGTTTCTAAGACC
>CAYXHK010000007.1:19701-20404 GCA_964464665.1 uncultured Syntrophomonadaceae bacterium | reverse complement strand
TCCATCATTTTTGAAGCAGTCATCGCGGGCGTGCTGTCCTTTATCTTTATGGTCTCGGTGCAGTGGATTGAAAGATCCCCTAAAGCCAAAGTACTTAGACCTGAGGAACTTATTGCCGGTATGGTATTGGGTATTTGTTTGATTTTGGGGATTAACGATATATATATTGGGGCTTGGGCTTTAGGCCCCATTGCGGCCACATTGGGAGTACTGTTTGCGGCCTACCTGGGGGGAGCCGGCACGGGCTCGGCGGCCGGGGCTTTGATTGGTCTTTTGCCTAGTGTAACCCATTTGATTATGCCTTTGGCCGTAGGGATCTATGCCCTGGCCGGGCTATTGGCCGGGGTGTTTCGGATATGGGGCCGGTTAGGGATGGCCGTAGGTTACGTCTTGGGCAACCTGCTTTTAACCTTATATTTGTCGCAAGGCGGAACTGGTCCCGAAAGCTTGATCCAATTAGGAATAGGGGTCGTACTTTTTTTGTTGATTCCGAATCAGGTCTTTGATCAGCTGGGCACCCAGGTGCAGTTTGGCCGGGTAACCGGCAAGCCCGGTTTTATTGGCAGTATTGTTTCCGCCCCCTTAAGCCAGGTAAACCGAGCGGAGGAAGAAGGTGAGGTCCAGCCGGCAGAGACCGGTTTAGTTAATATTGGGCAATCCGTAAAGCTACCGGGGGAGCCGGGAGCCGATCTGATGGAAAACG
>CAYXHK010000007.1:18833-19691 GCA_964464665.1 uncultured Syntrophomonadaceae bacterium | reverse complement strand
GAAGCCAGCCGAGGGGAAAACGGGGTAGCGGATCCAATCTGGTGGAAACTGACTAATCAAAGACTCAAAAACTTGAGTGGGATGCTAAACGAGTTATCCGCTACCTTGGAGAAGGAAAAAGGAAGTCCGGAACAAGGCGCGGATCTGCTTTTAGCTTGTATTGAAAATATCCGTCTCGAGATCTGTCAAAACTGTTCCGCTCACCGCGTTTGCTGGGAGGAAGATTTTTACACTACGTACCGGATGTTGTTAGACCTGCTCTACCAGGGGGAAACCCAAAATTCGAATCAATTGTTAAATTGTGAGGAAAACGTCCCGCAATTGAAAAACCGCTGTCTTTATCCACGGGAGCTGATTAATTATACCGACCGCATCTGCGAAAAAGTTAAACTGCAAAACTACTGGCAGGACCGGATGGAGGAAGGCCGGGACCTGGTTGCTTATCAGGTTAAGGGGTTGGCCGGGGTAGTCAATGAGGTGGTGGCGGAGTTTGAAAAACGGGTGGAAAGGGACCGTAAGCTGGAGAATAGAATAGCCCGGGAATTTAAAGGCTTAGGCGTTAAGGCGGAAAAACTGCAGGTTTACCGATTGCCGAGCAGTGAGTTGGAGATCTATTTTCAGATTAAAGATTGCCCTTCGAAAAGCATGTGCCAAAGCAGACTGCTCCCCGCTTTGTCCCGCTTATTGGATCAGCACCTGGAACTCCGTCCGGCGCATTGCCCCAGCGGCCGCCACGTAGGCTGTGAAATTTGCCTGAAGGGGGCCGGGCGTTTAGCGCTCGAAGTCGGGATTTCCCTGCGGGCTGAGGATGGGTGTAATTGTTCCGGGGACAGCTATTTGGCCATTAGTTTGCCAGGG
>CAYXHK010000007.1:0-18823 GCA_964464665.1 uncultured Syntrophomonadaceae bacterium | reverse complement strand
TATCTCTTAGCCTTAAGTGACGGAATGGGAGTGGGCGCGGAGGCTTCGTTCACCAGCCAGTCAACGCTCGGTTTGCTGGAACTGGTGCTGGGGGTCGGCTTAAAGGCGGATCAGGCGGTCCGCGCGGTTAATTCAATGATGTTATTGCGTTCGGATAAAGAAAGTTTTGCTACTTTGGATCTTTCACTGATTGATCTTAGGACCGGGTCAAGCGAGTTGTTTAAATTAGGCGCACCGCCTACCTTTGTAAAACACAAGGGTAAAGCCAGCACCATTTCCTTAGGGTACCCGCCGGTGGGGATTTTGGATGCTTTGGAGTTGTCCAGCTTAAAATATCAGTTTGAGCCGGGGGACCTGATTGTAATGGTTACGGATGGTCTGTTGGACAGCCGTTTTCACGTGGCGGAAAGAGATGTTTGGCTGTGTGAGGCCTTGGAGAAAATAAATAATGATTCGCCGCAGATGATTGCCGATTCTTTGCTGGCGAAGGCCAAGGCAAATACCAATCTGGTAAAGGATGATATGGCGATTCTGGTGGCCCGGGTTTATGAACGGGAAGTGCCGGCTTTAAAATTACATTAGAGAGCTTAAGGAGAAGAATCTTTTTAAAAGACCGGTATAGAGGGGGTTAAAGAGAAGGCCTTTAAAGATGGTATAGATATAAAAAAACAGAGAGATAATATCTATTGAGCAGGAAATCAATGGATAATGTCGAAAATAAAGCGCAATAGCGCTTTTTTTCATTAAATACGAGGATTAATTAATGAGAACGGGTTTGTTAGAAAAAGTAAAAACTGCGATTATGGAGTATCGCTTGCTGGAACCCGGAGTTGGGGTGGCGGCAGGGGTGTCCGGCGGACCGGATTCTATGGCCCTCTTGCATTGTTTGGTGGCCTTAAGACCGGAATATAAATTACGGCTTTGGGTAGTGCATATAAACCATGGCCTTAGGGGCGCTGAGGCCGACCGCGAAGCAGCCTTTGTCGCGGCGCAGTGCGCCAGTTTAGCGGTGCCGGTCAAGGTATATCGGGTCGATGTGAAAGCGCGGGCCAAGCAGTGGAAGTGTTCTTTGGAAGAAGCCGGGCATCGGGTGCGTTATCAGTGCTTTGCTGCCTGGGCTAAAGAGTGCGGCTTAGAGCGGATTGCGGTGGCCCATCATGCCTTGGATCAGGCCGAGACCATTTTGGAAAATCTTTTAAGGGGCAGCGGATTACCGGGACTGGGCGGGATGGATTATCGCCGGGACGCGATTATTCGTCCTTTATTAGGGGTGACACGAGAGGAGATCGATGCCTTCCTGGCGGAGAATAAGATTAGTTTTTGCCTCGATCCGAGTAATCAGGAACCAATTTATCTGCGTAATCGAATCCGGTTGGAATTGTTGCCTCAGTTAATGGGGAAGTATAATCCTAAATTAGTCGAGTCTTTAAATAGAATGAGTGAAATCATTCGGGAGGAAAATGCCTTATTAGAAGACCTGACTACTGAGGCCATCGCACGTTGCACTGCGTCGCCCTCCCCCGAAACACCGTCCTCGTTTGAATCGCCCTCCGGCCTGGCAGATTCGGAACGGGCAGTTCTTTTAATTCCGCAGTTTTTAGCGGAATCGAAGGCGATTCAACGGCGTTTGGTGCGCCGGCTGCTTGGAGAAGTTGGCGGGGGTCTGCGAAAGTTCAATTATCAACATATTGAGAGTGTCTTGGAATTAGCCCGAAACTCGACCGGGGGCCGCCGCGTTTATCTGCCGGGAAATATTCAAGGTCGTCGGGAAAAGAACCGGTTGATACTGGAATCCAGAATGGTTCGGCGGAAGAAAGATTAGTAGTATTTAATTATTGTAAGTTGTTTGATACGACTGCGGGGTTGTGCTAAAATATACTGGTGTATACTTCTGCCGATGATTATTCCAAAAAAATAGTAATAACTGGCAGTCTTAAAGACCACGGTTTAAGGTGCGGTTGTTTTGTTTATTCTAGTATAAACTTAGCTGGTATTCAACAGAGAGGGGGACTTAGGGGTTGAGCCGAGTGTTTAAAAATCTAGCCATTTACCTGCTAATTGTCCTTATTGCAGTAACGGCTTTCCGCTGGTCCGCTGAACCGGAGAAGCCGGAAAAAGCTATTGATTATAATAGTTTTTACCAATCGCTACAACAGGATAAGATTAAAAGCGTCACGATTGTCTTGGAAAACAATTACTACCGGATCTCCGGGACGATGAAAAACGATGAGAAATTCAAGCTGACCGGACCCGAAGACCCGTCATTAGCGAATATGCTGCGGGAACATAATGTAGAGTATTCTTTCGATCCGCCCACCCAACCCCCTTGGTGGACTAGTCTCTTGACTACGTTTTTCCCGATTTTGCTGCTGATTGGTTTTGTCTTCTTTATGATGCAGCAGACCCAAGGCGGTGGGAATCGGGTGATGCAGTTTGGTAAAAGTCGGGCAAAGCTGCAGACCGATGACAAAAAGAAGGTTACTTTTGCGGATGTAGCCGGGGCGGATGAAGCTAAGGAAGAACTGGAAGAGGTCGTTGAGTTTTTAAAACAACCGAAACGGTTTACGGATATTGGGGCTAAAATCCCTCGCGGCGTGCTTTTGTTTGGTGCTCCGGGCACCGGTAAAACCCTTTTAGCCCGGGCCGTAGCTGGTGAAGCCGGCGTGCCCTTTTTCAGTATCAGTGGTTCGGATTTTGTGGAGATGTTTGTTGGCGTAGGGGCATCAAGGGTAAGGGATCTGTTTGATCAAGCCAAAAAGAACGCACCCTGTATTGTTTTCATAGATGAAATCGACGCCGTGGGACGACATCGCGGAGCCGGTCTGGGCGGCGGACATGACGAACGGGAGCAAACCTTAAACCAACTGTTGGTGGAGATGGATGGGTTCAGCACCAACGAAGGAATTATTGTAATCGCTTCGACCAACCGGCCGGATATTTTGGATCCGGCGCTGCTTCGGCCGGGTCGTTTTGACCGCCATATCATGGTTGACCGCCCGGATGTTCTTGGCCGCAAAGCGATTCTGCAAGTCCATGCTAAGGATAAGCCGCTGGAACCGGGAGTGGACCTCGAGGTTTTGGCGCGCCGTACCCCCGGTTTTACCGGCGCCGATTTAGCCAACATGCTTAACGAGGCCGCTTTGCTTTCGGCTCGGCGCAACAAAACTAAATTGGGCATGGAGGAACTGGAAGACGCTATCGAACGGGTAATTGCCGGACCGGAAAAGAAGTCCCGAGTCATCAGCGATAAGGAAAAAGAACTCGTTGCTTATCACGAAGCAGGGCACGCGCTGGTTGGGGCGTTATTGCCGAATATGGATCCAGTCCATAAGATTTCTATTATTCCCCGGGGCAAGGCCGGGGGGTATACCCTCTTATTGCCAACGGAAGACCGTTATTATATGACGCGAACCCAGCTCCTGAATGAAGTAACGGTTCTTCTGGGCGGCCGGGTGGCGGAAAGCCTGTTTTTAAAAGAGATCAGCACCGGAGCCCAGAGTGATTTGGAACGGGCTACGGATTTGGTGCGCAAGATGATTACAGAGTACGGAATGTCCAGCGATTTAGGCCCGCTGACTTTTGGACGCAAACAGGAACAGGTTTTTCTGGGCCGCGATATTGCCCGAGATCGCAACTACAGTGAAGAGATTGCCTTTTCGATCGATAAGGAAGCCCGGAAAATCATCGATAAGTGTTACCGCCAGGCTGAAGAACTATTGGAGACCAACCGGGATAAACTGGAACTGGTGGCCAAGACCCTTATGGAAAAGGAAACCTTGGAAGGCCACGAATTTGAGGAACTGATTAAGCAGGATCTTGCTCCGACAGCTGAAGCAGAACCGATTGTTTCTGATGATATTAAAGATAAAGCTATAGTTGGAGAACAAGTTTTGGGCAGCGGAAAGGAGCCGGTTTCTTAGTGGAAAGAACGTTTGTGATGGTTAAGCCGGACGGAGTAATGCGTCAATTGGTAGGCGAGATTGTGGGCCGATTGGAGCAAAAGGGATTTAAACTGGTGGGTCTGAAGCTGCTGCAGCTCGATCAGGCATTGGCCGAAAAGCATTATGCGGAACATCTGGGCAAACCTTTTTTCCCCGGCTTGGTGGATTTTATCACCTCCGGTCCGGTGGTGGCCATGGTTTGGGAAGGGCCGCAGGTGGTAAAGGTGGTTCGGGATATGATGGGAGCGACCAATCCCGCCGAAGCGCTTCCCGGCACGATTCGGGGCGGTTTAGCCATGACGATTTCGAGAAACGTGATTCATGGTTCTGATTCGGTAGAAAGTGCAAATCGTGAGATGCCGCTCTACTTTGAGAAAAAGGAGTTACTGGACTATACCCGACCAGCGGATGCGTGGTTGGTGGAGTAAGGTAAGGGGGAGGGATGGCCTCCCTCTTTATTTTAAACAACAACTTTACAAGGAGGGGTTTGGATGGAAATTAATCTGCAACCGGGTTTAGTCGGAGAAAAGCAGGAATTAGTGACGGAAGACAATACGGCCATTAAATATGGCAGCGGCGAAGTCGCGGTTTTTGCAACCCCGGCTTTGGTGGGTTTAATGGAAGGGGCCTCGATTAATGCGGTAGACCGTTTGCTGCCAGCCGGTTTTTGTACGGTTGGGATCAGCATTTCGACTACCCATACCGCCGCTACCCCAGTCGGCATGACGGTTACCGCCCGGGCCGAGCTGACAGAAGTGCATGGCCGGCGGCTCGTCTTTAAAGTGGAGGGCTTTGATGATAAGGAGCCGGTAGGCGCAGGCACCCACGAAAGGTATATCGTCCAAATGGATAAATTCATGCAAAAGAACCTAAGCAAACAACAAGGCTAAAAAAATTGGACTGTGAGGTGTTCATAAAACAGATGCGAAGTGATATTGAGATAGCGCAATCCGCAGAGCTTAAACCGATCCTGGAAATAGGCAACCAACTCGGCTTGGATGAGGCAGACCTGGACTTGTACGGCCGCTATAAAGCGAAAGTTTCTTTAGAAGTTTTAAAAGGCCGGCAGGAGCAGCCGGATGGCAAGCTGGTGCTGGTGACCGCGATGACCCCCACCCCGGCTGGGGAAGGCAAGACTACCAATACGGTCGGTTTGGGACAAGCGTTAAACCGTTTGGGGAAAAAAGCGATAATTGCCCTGCGGGAGCCGTCCTTAGGCCCGAGTTTTGGCATCAAAGGGGGAGCCGCGGGCGGCGGGTATGCGCAAGTGGTGCCGATGGAGGATATTAATCTGCACTTCACCGGCGATATTCACGCGGTTGGTACAGCCCATAATCTGTTGGCCGCCATTTTGGACAACAGTCTGCATCAGGGCAATCCCTTTAACCTGGACCCGCGTCAGGTGGTATGGCGCCGGGTACTCGATATGAATGATCGGGCTTTGCGTAATTTGGTTTTAGGCTTGGGCGGAAGACTCGATGGAGTCCCCCGTGAATCCGGGTTTGATATTACCGTAGCCTCAGAGATCATGGCCTGTCTGTGTCTGGCTGCGGATTTAATGGATCTTAAAGCGCGTTTTGACCGGATTGTCGTTGGATACAGTTATACGGGTCAGCCGGTGACGGCTGCGGATCTAGAGGCGACCGGAGCGATGACCCTGTTGATGAAGGATGCGATCAAACCGAACTTGGTGCAAACTTTGGAAAACACCCCCGCCTTGATCCATGGAGGACCTTTTGCGAATATTGCTCACGGCTGCAACAGTCTGCAGGCCACCCGGCTGGGCTTAAAACTAGGGGAGTATATGATTACCGAAGCGGGATTCGGCGCGGATCTGGGCGCGGAAAAATTTATGGACCTTAAGTGCCGGATTGGCGGTTTGCAGCCGGACGCGGTCGTAGTGGTGGCTTCGATTCGCGGTTTGAAGATGCATGGCGGAGTGGCCATGGGCAGTTTGAATGAACCGAATATGGCAGCGCTTAAAAAAGGTTTGGCCAATTTAGCGAAGCACCTGGAAAATGTGCGGCGGTTTGGGGTGCCGGCCGTAGTTGCCGTCAATAGTTTCCCTACCGACACGCCGGAAGAACTGAATCTGGTTAAAGACTTTGTGTTAGAATTTGGCGCGGAAGCGGCGATTTCCGAGGTCTGGGCCAAGGGCGGCGCCGGCGGACTGGAACTGGCGGAAAAGGTGATCCAGGCTTGCGCTAAACCGAATGATTTTAATTTCCTTTACCCGCTGGAACTGCCCTTAAAAGAAAAGATCGAGACTATCTGTCAGGAGATTTATGGGGCCGACGGGGTCGTGTATACTCCCGGGGCTGAGGCCTCTTTAAAACGCTTCACCGATATGGGTTTTGGCGATCTCCCGATTTGCATGGCGAAAACCCAGTCTTCGCTTTCCGATGACCCTACGGTCAAGGGAAGACCCACGAATTATAAGGTGACCGTTCGGGAGGTCCGACTGGCTGCTGGGGCGGGATTTGTAGTTCCGATTACCGGCAACATCATGACCATGCCTGGTTTGCCTAAACGCCCAGCTGCGGCGGATATTGACATTGACGCACAGGGTGTAATCAGCGGACTGTTTTAGGCGGGTCTGAGCAGGGTTAAAAATAGACAATAATTTAAGACAAGAATAAGGCGGACAGGGCATGACCAATAAGCGCAAAACCGAAATAAACCAGGTAAATAGCGTCGGCCACCCCCGTTTAGCGTTGCCAACTGCCGTTTTGGAACAGCCAACCGGCGCCAGTGGGCAGCCAAGGAGCGCTGGGGAACAGTCAACTGCCGAAGCTATTAGGACTAATAGGCCGGGACTTAATTGTCGCGGCCATTGGCTCCCTTTGGGAACGAGAACCTTAATCATGGGCATTTTAAACCTGACGCCCGATTCGTTCTCGGATGGGGCTCGCTATAATGAGATGGAAGCGGCCGTGGCGCACGGCCGGCAGCTGGCGGAAGCCGGGGCGGATCTGCTGGATGTGGGAGCAGAGTCTACCCGGCCCGGATCTCTGCCAATTACAGAGGAAGAGGAATGGCAGCGCCTGCAATTAGTTTTACCGCGACTGCTTCAGGAGCTTAACATCCCCATCTCCGTGGACACCTATAAGGCCGGGGTGGCCCAAAGGGCCTTGGATCTGGGGGTGCACCTGATTAACGACATCTGGGGATTGCAAGGCGATCCGGCCATGGCTGGGGTGATTAAAGAGCATGGGGTTCCGGTGGTGGTGATGCACAATCGGCAGCGGGCCGTGTATCAGGATTTGATGGGCGAGATCCAGCAAGATTTGCGTCGGAGTCTAAGTATTGCGGAGCGGGCGGGAATTAACCCGCAGCAAATAATCCTGGACCCGGGGATTGGTTTCGGGAAGACCCTGGAACACAACCTGGAGGTAATGCAGCGTTTAGCGGAGCTGCGGAGCCTGGGCAAGCCGCTTTTACTCGGCACTTCCCGCAAGTCCCTGATCGGTGGAGTTTTAAACGCGCCGGTAGGGGAGCGGCTTGAAGGCACTATAGCGACTGTGGTTCTAGGTATCGAGGCCGGGGTCGATCTCGTCCGGGTGCACGATGTGCGGGAAATCCGGCCGGCGGTTCAGATGGCGGATGCGATTGTCCGTTTCCGTCCCCCGGCCGAGCCGGCTTAAAGGGGTTTAATTTTTCGAAGCAGTTCCGTGACTGCGGCCTGGACTTCCGGTTCGACGGAATCCCCGCGAGCCTCGATTTCCTGAAGAAGGCCCAAGGCTGCTTCGGTTTGGCCAAAACGCTGCAGCAAATCGGCCCGGCGAAAGTCAGCATAATGATAGCCGGGTCGTTCCTGCTTAAGCAGATCATATGCCTCGATTCCTCTGGTTAAATTGTGAACGCCGGCCAAAAGGTCAGCCTGGTCACAACGACAGCGTCCGATTTCGGCACTGTCTACTCCCGGCAAATTAATTAACCGCTCTGCCGTTATAAGACCAAGTGCGGCAAACTCCGGGTGCTGGGTACAGAAAAACAGGAGTTCCTTCAGGGCGTTTTCCTGGGACTGGTGCGGTTTATTTTCAGTGACCCTTACGTTTTCCTGCAGATAAAGCAAGGCGGTTTCCAGGTCCCCGGTACTTTCCAGGAATCTGGCGAAATGACTGCGGTTTTCCATTTCAGTATGCATAGAATCTGCTTTTGCGTCCTTAAAATGCGGATTGAAATAAGCGCTGGACCCCAGGTGCAATTCGCCTTCGGTCGGATTGATTCCCAGGAGCTTGCTTAAAGGAAGGCAGCACTTTTTAAATTTTTTGCCGCTAAGGCACGGACACGGTTGATTGCGTTCCGTTTTATCCGGGTTTATCCCGAGGAAATTTAATTTCTGGAGGTAACCGGTGGTGTCGGGAGCATTTGCCGCATTAGAGTCCCGATTGGCTGAATCCAGGTACCAGCGGAAAAGTTTTACGATTGCGCCCCGGGCTACCGAACGCGGAAAACCGAGCTTAAGCAGTCTTTCCAGGGCTTGTCGCACTTCCAGCGGCTCCCCGGCTTGGATCTGTTTCTCGATAATAGCCTCAAAAAGCACGTGCAGCAGGGGATCCTCTCCGTTTACTACGAGCGGTTTCCGGAAATTTTCCCGGCGTTCCCAGAGGATTTCGACTTCGGGATGCTCCTGCAGGATTGATTTTAGGCACGTAGCATCAGTATACTTTTCTAATTCATGATAAAGTTCAATCATTTATATAGCCATTCCTTTCTTGAGGCACAAAACGTCATGAAAGAATTTCTTTCAGACTTCTAGCTCCTTAATAATTGGATAAATCGCTGTCTTTTATTTTACCGGCTTTTCACCTAGTTTTCATTTCTTTTTCTCGGATTATTTAAGAAACCGGAAAAACCGGGGCAGATAAAGATGTTCGAAAAATATCTAGTCCAAGACGAAGGGGGGCAGGCAGCATGTCGGGAGAAATCCAAAACGAGACTCAGCACCAGGACCGGATCTGTTTACATGGGATGCGCTTTTTTGGTTATCACGGGGTTTTACCAGAAGAAAAAAGCCAGGGCCAAAAATTTGAGCTGGATGTTGAGTTGTTCTGCTCCCTCGATAAGCCGGACCAGCCAGGATGGCGGGATGACCTGAAGGACACGATCGACTATCGCGAGATATACCGGGAGATTAAGCAGATCGTGGAGCAGGAGCGGTTTGAACTGATAGAAACCTTGGCCCTTTGCATCGCAAACCGGATCCTGGATAATTACCCGGTTCGGGGGGTGTGCGTTCGCGTCCGCAAACCAGAAGTTCCGCTGCCCGGACCTTTAAGCTGGGCCGGGGTGGAGATCTGCCGGTGGAAACAGCTGAGCCAGGAAAACCAGGCCGCGGTATATGTCGCATTGGGTTCAAATCTAGGTGACCGGGAAGCGTATCTTTGGCAGGCGCTGGGTTTATTGAGCGCGGAACCAGCGGTAAAAGTACGGCGGGTTTCCTCTTTTTATGAGACGAAACCGGTCGGGAATTTGGAGCAGCCGGACTTTTTGAATGCGGTAGTCCAGTTGGCCTGTTCCTTATCCCCGTTGGAACTTTTGCGCACTTTACAAGCTATTGAAATTCGGTTAGGCCGGGAAAGACTCGTGCCTTGGGGGCCGCGGACTATTGATATGGATTTGCTCCTTTTTGGGCAGGAGACGGTAGAGGAGCCGGGACTGACGGTGCCGCATCCCAGGCTCTTGGAACGCGATTTCGTCTTGGTGCCTTTGGCGGAAATTGCGCCGGATTTAATCCTGCCCGATGGTCGCCGCTTGCCGGAAATAGTTTCCCAATTAACAAATTTACCGATAAATCTGTTGTCTAAACGCCCTAGCCGTGCTACAATAATGGCGCAACGTTAATAAAGAAATCTTAGATTATTTTGTAGAATAATTGAGTGAGGATTTAATTTAGCTATAATTAGACCCGGTGACAAACCAAAAATCCGCTTGTAGCCAGTTGGACCGAGACGGAAGGATGGGTTTGAATTTCCATGGAGCCTTCTGTTGCTTTGCGTACAAGAAGGCTCCATTTCTATTTGTGGTTAGCAGGCTTTATTTCTTAGCGCAGAAGATATCAGATAGCAGAAGATACCCGGTAAAGGGGGATTGATGATGGCTAAACAGACCGTGGGGATTATCGGTTGCGGGGTAGTCGGTTCGGCGGTGGGGGTAGTTCTTCAGTCCAAGGGATATCCGCTGATCGGCGTGGCGGATCAAAATCGGGAACGCCGGGACCAGCTGGCCTCCCGCTTGGGTGTGGACGGACTGGCTTCCGCAGAGGCAGCCCGTCGCGCGGAAATCCTTTTTATAACCACGAATGATGGGGCCATTGCAGCAGTTACCCGGGATCTGGCCGAGGCTGGCAGCTTTAAACCGGGACAAGTAGTTTTGCAGATGAGCGGAGCGTTGACCAGCGAGGTTTTAAGGCTCGCCGCAGAGCAGGGAGCAATTTGCCTCTCGGTGCATCCTTTGCAGTCTTTTGCCGCGGTGGAACAAGCCATTAAGATTTTGCCGGGGTCGGTTTTTAGTATTGAAGGGGATCCGGCGGGGTTTTCGCTGGGAGCCCAGCTGGTTGCTGATTTGGAAGGGGAATTTTTCTATATTGATAAACAGGCCAAACCCTTATATCATGCCGGAGCGGTTGTCGTTTCCAACTATTTGGTAACGTTAATTGATCTGGGCCAGCGTTTATTCGCGGCAGCCGGGATTCCGGAGGATAAGGCTTTAACCGGTCTGCTTCCGCTGATTGAGGGAACCTTAAAGAATATTCGCCAGTTAGGGATACCCCAGGCTTTAACCGGGCCGATCGCCCGCGGGGATAAAGCAATCATTGAAAAGCATCTGGCCACCATGGAACTGGCAGCTCCTGAACTGCTCGGGCTGTATTGTTCTTTGGGCTATCAGACCGTGGAAGTGGCCGAACGAAAAGGGGGAATTACGGGATCTACTGCCCAGGACCTACGCCAAATCTTAAAGCAGCCGCCTCAGATTTAGCTGACCGGGTTGGACTTCGTAAGACCATTATTAGACCATAAGCAGATCATTAAAGGAGAGTTCGTTAAACATAGGTAACCTAATAAGAAAAGGAGTGAAGTTAATGGCACGGGCAACCACTTTATCAATGAGGGAGAAGAAAAGGAACGGGCAAAAGATCACCATGCTCACCGCCTATGATTTCCCTACCGCGCAGATGATGGATCAGGTCGGCATAGACATGATTCTGGTGGGCGACTCTTTGGGCAATGTGGTACTTGGTTACGAGACGACTCTTTTTGTGACCATGGATGAAATGATCCACCACACTAAAGCGGTATGTCGGGGAGCCAAAAACACCATGGTAATAGGGGATATGCCGTTTCTTTCTTACCACGGGTCTGCGGAAGAAGCTCTGCGCAACGCCGGGCGTTTCATGCAGGAGGCTGGGGCGCAGGGCGTCAAATTGGAAGGCGGGCAGGAGAGAGCAGAGGTTACGCGGGTTTTGACTGAGGCCGGGATCCCGGTTATCGGGCACATAGGACTTACGCCGCAAGCCGTACATCAGCTGGGCGGATTCAGGGTTCAGGGCAAAGACCTGGAAACCGCGCAAAAACTAATCGCCGACGCTAAAGCTCTGGAAGCAGCGGGAGCGTTTGCCGTGGTCCTTGAGTGTGTGCCGGCGCCGCTGGCGGCTAAGGTTACGGAAGCATTGAACATACCCACTATCGGGATTGGCGCCGGGCCTTACTGTGACGGTCAGGTTTTAGTAAACCATGACCTGGTAGGGTTGTTTGGCGGCCACGTGGCCAAGTTTGTACGGCAATACGCGCAAATTGGCGAGACTATGAAAGCCGCTTTTAAGGCTTACAAGGAAGACGTGGAAAACGGTACTTTCCCAGCGGAAGAACACTGTTATACGATTAAGGAAGACGTCTTGGAAAAGCTGTATTAAATGCGTTATTTTAAACGCTGTATTAAAGCGAACCGCCCGCTGGGTAGACTTTGCGGGGTTTACAACGCTAATAAGGAGCGTTTAAGGTATAAGACCCAGTTGAGCAGTAGGTGAATCTTCAGTTTAGGGGGCGTGAGGGTGGAAGTAATTAAAGGGATTAGCCGAATGCGTGAATTCGTGCGGGAGCAAAAAGCGGCCGGGCAGCGAATCGGTCTAATTCCTACCATGGGGTATTTACACGAGGGTCACCTCAGTCTGGTCCGGGAAGCCCATAAAACTTGTCAAACCGCAGTGATGAGCATTTTCGTCAACCCCTTGCAATTTGGCGTGAATGAAGATCTGGATGCTTATCCGCGAGACTTGACCAGGGATTGCGAGTTGGCGGAAAAAGCTGGGGTAGCGGCTATATTTGCTCCGCCGGTATCGGAGATGTACCCCCCCGGAGGGTTTGACAGTTACGTAGTTGTGGAGAATATTACTGAGGCACTCTGCGGAGCCTCCCGGCCCGGACATTTTCGGGGGGTTACAACCGTGGTAAACAAGCTTTTTAACATTGTGCAGCCGGATGTAGCTGTTTTTGGTCAGAAAGATGCCCAGCAGGCCATTGTAATTCAACGCATGGTTCGGGACCTGAATATGCCTCTGCAGATTGTGGTGGCCCCGATTGTCCGGGAAGCAGACGGATTAGCGCTAAGCTCTCGGAATGTATACTTAAGTCCGGCAGAGCGTGAGGCAGCGCTTAGCTTATCCCGTTCATTAAAAATGGCTGAGGCAATGGTGGCGGCCGGAGAAAGAAACGCCGCGGTTATCAAAAAGGCGATCGAGGAGCTAATCAGCCGGGAGCCGTTAGCGAGGATCGATTATATCGAGCTGGTCGGGGCAGCGGATTTAAGGAGAGTTGAGATTCTGGATGGTCGATTACTGATCGCTTTAGCCGTTTTTATTGGCAAGACCAGGTTAATAGATAACCAGGTAGTGGAGGGGTGAATTCCGTGTATAGAACCATGTTGAAGTCAAAGATCCATCGGGCTACGGTAACTGATGCCGATCTGAATTACGTCGGCAGCATTACGATTGATCAGGACTTAATGGATGCGGCCAATATCTGGCCCAATGAACAGGTGCACATAGTTAACAATAACAACGGAGCCAGGTTTGAAACGTATGTAATTGCCGGACCGCGGGGTTCCGGGGTCATCTGTCTGAATGGCGCTGCCGCCAGGATGGTACACAAAGGGGATATCATCATTATTATTGGCTATGGTATGTTTGAGGAAAGCGAAGCACGCGCTTATCAGGCGGACTTAGTGTTTGTGGATGGGAACAACCGAATTGTCGAGACCAAGAAGGGCTGAGAGCTAACTGAAGGATGAGTGGAAATAACCGGGAACTCAACTCAGCCCTATTCAAAGTCAGGGATTATTCGCTCCCTGGATTTATGAAGGCTTAGTCAGCATATGTATTAAGGATCAGTTAGCATACGGTTAATATGGCTGCTTTCGCCGCGTCGAAAGCAGCCTCGGGTTGGAGGTTAGCAGGTGACCAGAAGGTTTTTAACCGGATTTGACCCGGCCGAAACGCCCGTGATTCAAACCGACTTTCTAGTGGTGGGAAGCGGGATTGCCGGGTTGTTTACTGCGCTCAAAGCGAGCGATTATGGGGTGGTCACGGTGTTGACCAAGCAAGGCACCATGGACAGCAATACGGACATGGCCCAAGGGGGGATTGCCGTAGCCTTGGATGAACGGGATTCACCAAAGCTGCACTGGGAGGATACGCTCACCGCCGGGGCCGGTCTCTGTGATGAATCGGTAGTCGAGATCCTGGTGAATGAAGGGCCGGCTCGGGTAGGGGAACTGATTCGGATGGGCGCCGACTTTGACAAGGTGGAAGGGAATATTGTTTTTACCCGGGAAGCGGCCCATAGTCACGCCCGGATTATTCACGCGAGTGACGCTACCGGCAATGAGATCCAACGGGCTTTGGTCCGTCAATGTCAAGAGACTTCGAAAATTTCCGTGTTTGAAAACAGCATTGTCTTAGATATCCTAACCAATCGGGAGGGGCGATGCATCGGGGTTTTGACGATGGATCGCCCGAGCGGTAGCTTGCTTATCTACCTGGCTCGGATTGTCGTCTTTGCTACGGGCGGGGCTGGTCGGTTGTATCAAAATACGACCAATCCGGCGATCGCTACTGGGGACGGAGCCGCAGCCGCTTACCGGGCGGGTTGTCAGCTAATGGATCTGGAATTCGTGCAATTTCACCCAACCGCGCTGTCCTTGCCAGGGGCACCGCGATTTTTAATTTCCGAAGCGGTCCGGGGGGAAGGCGGCTGCTTGATCAATTCGCAGGGAGAGCAGTTTATGCCCCGCTATCATCCCCAGGGAGATTTAGCCCCGCGGGACGTAGTGGCCCGGGCGATCTGGCAGGAGCTGCAAGAAGGGCCAGTATATCTGGATGCCACCCATTTAGGCGCGGACCGGGTGCGGCGCCGGTTTCCCAGCATCACCCGTACCTGTTTGCAATATGGGCTGGACATTGGCGAGCAAGCTATTCCCATTGCCCCGGCTGCCCACTATACCATGGGGGGAATCAAAACCGACAGTTTTGGCCGGACTAACCTGCCCGGTTTTTATGCCTGCGGGGAAGTGGCTTGTAATGGGGTCCATGGGGCGAACCGGCTCGCCAGTAATTCCTTGCTGGATGGTCTGGTTTTTGGGGATCGGATTGTTCGGTACTGCCGGGAAGACTGGCTAAGTACCCCTTTTTGGACCAAAGAGCAGATTGCTTCTTTTAATGATTTTGAGGATGTCGGGATAAATCACGTTGAGACCTGGACTCCCCAAACCGGTTTCCAGGAATTTTACCCGATTGATCCGTTGCCGCTGCTTATGCCTTTGGAGCGTGAGGATGGACCTGGGCCAGCCGAAACGATTCAGCACATCCAAAAAATCATGTGGGACCAGGTCGGCCTAGTCCGGGAGACCGAAGGACTGATTGCCGCCATGAATTGGCTGGAGGCGAAAGAGAACAAAAACCCCGACCGATTTGAGCGGGTTGAGCAAGTGGAAGCCGCCAATCTGTTGCTCCTTGGCCGACTGGTCGCTACAGCGGCCTGGCTGCGGCAGGAGAGCCGGGGAGCCCATTTTCGCAAGGATTTTCACCGAACGGAAACCGTAGGGAAAAGGCACATTGTAATGCAGCAGCCGGTTCGGTTCAAAAAGTAAAAATTTTGGAATAATAATCACTTAATAAGTTATTCCTTGAATCTAACCGACAGAGTTATAATTTAACTAACCGGGTTTTACTGCCTGACAGAGTTATTTAACCGAAGCCATCCTTAAAGGAGTTATTGCTTAAGATGAAGGAAATGAATGATTTGCTGCTTACCGAAATTGTGGAGCGAGCCTTGCGGGAGGACTTGGGGTTTGGGGATATTACGACGGACCGGATTGTGCCGGCCGACCAATCGGCTCGCGGTTTGATTCAGAGCAAAGATAACGGAGTATTAGCCGGAATTGAGGTAGCCCGCCGGGTTTTTCAGCATTTAGACCCGCAGGTTACCTTTATTGCGTTTAAAAGGGACGGGCAGGTGCTTTGGCCGGGGGATCTGATTGCCGAGATATCCGGCTCCGCTCGGGCGATTTTAAGCGGCGAAAGGGTAGCGCTCAACTTCCTGCAGCGTCTGTCGGGAATTGCTACGCAGACCCACCGTTATGCCGAAAAAATAAAAGATTATTCCGCGGTTATCGTGGATACCCGCAAGACCACCCCCGGGCTGCGGGCTCTGGAAAAATATGCGGTCCGGATGGGTGGCGGGAATAACCACCGCTTTGGCCTTTACGACGCGGTCCTGATAAAGGATAACCATATAAAAATAGCCGGGGGAATAAAAGCGGCGGTGGAACGGGTGCGCGGGCAGATCCCGCATACCCTGAAAATCGAAGTGGAGGTCGAAAGCCTGACCCAGCTCGAGGAGGCGCTGGCGGCCAAAGCGGAGGTTATCATGCTGGACAATATGAGTCCGGAACTGCTACGGCAAGCGGTAGCCCTGACTGGTGGCCGGGCGCTGCTGGAAGCCTCCGGTGGAGTAACCGAAGCAACCGTGACGGAAATAGCCGCAGCCGGGGTGGATTTGATTTCAGTGGGCGCACTGACCCATTCAGTCAAAGCCCTGGATTTAAGTCTCGATATTGGCAGCGTCAAGGAGCTAAAGAAAGAAGTTTAGAACGGTATCTAAGGCAGCCTGGAGGACATGCGGTGTTCAAGTCGGACATTAGAATACAATGCGCTCAAACGCCCCAGTTGTCCGGAGCGTTTGAGCCAGCAGCGGCTTATCTATTTCAGGTTGCTTTAAGTAACGTATAAGAGACGGCGCTTTGGATGACAATTTGAAGATGGGAAACAGATTGTCATCCAAAGGCGTTTACTAGCTTTCGGTTTCAGGCGCTTCGTTTTCGGTCGTTTCAATTGGTCTGCGGCTGTCGGCAACAGAAACGACCATGGTGTCGAGCGGATTCAGTATCTCAATGTTCGGATTTTTTGCAATGTCGAGATCGCTGATCCTGATGCTGTCCCCCACTTTTATCCCATCAAGATCAATTTCAATTTTTTCAATAAGATGTGATGGGAGCGCCCGGTAGGAAATCTCAGCCTGCGGCTGCTGAAGCATTCCTGAAACCTCTTCTCTGTTCAAAAGCACGATTCTCGCCGTGCTTGTAATAGGTTCTCCGGCCAGAAGGGTTTGAAAACTCAAATGCTCCAGTTCGTCCGATGCCGGTTTATAAATGGCTTCCCGCAACAAGACCGGGAATTTGTTATCACCAATCACCAATTCGGCCTTGCTTCCCGTAGAATTGGATTTTAAGAAACGGGCGGCTTCTCCTTTAGTAAGTTGAATACTCAAGGACTCCTTGAGATTTTTTCCATATAAAACACCGGGAATGATTCCTTTTCTTCTCAGTTGTCTGGGTTTTAAGTCCATATTTCGATTTTCCGCATTCAAAATAACCATCATTATTCTCCTTTGCTCAGCCAGCGAAGTGTCTTCGCTTGACTATGATTTCTTGTTATATTCTAAGCAAAATACAACAATTATAGATTAGTATAACATGAAAGAGAAATAATGCAAATTTTTATTGACATCAACCTGTTAAAGGGTGTAAAATAAAATTTTATTTTTATATATGAGGGCACATAGTTAGAAATAACAAAATATGATACAAGATTGAGGTGTCAAAAGATTAAATATTAATCGGCGCCTTAATCATAAGAATGCAATCTCAATTAAACGGCATCTAGGCTGGCAAAGTAGAGAACGCCGGCCAAAATATAGGCTGTATTGATGCGCTAAACCCATTTAGCATTAATAGTTGAGCGATGTTTTAGCAAAAAGCGTCTTTTGACACTCTAATCATACAACTAATATGATGAAATTGTCATGGAAGCTTTTCTTTAGTACGCTTATTGTCACAACAACTATGAAGTTTCGTTGACTACCTTGCGCAACGGACAGGCTGTCGATAGGCGTTGCTATCCCGAACTGCAGGAAATGATGGATGATTGTCGGGCAGCAGGCC
The DNA here is from genome assembly GCA_964464665.1 of uncultured Syntrophomonadaceae bacterium. Classification (GTDB taxonomy): domain Bacteria; phylum Bacillota; class Ch66; order Ch66; family Ch109; genus CAYXHK01. The sequence continues at coordinate 1,385 of CAYXHK010000007.1, read as the reverse complement.
GGTCACCGGTCATTTGCTCTTCCTATCGATCCCAAGCAAGGCAGCAAAAACTGTTTGACAGTAAAGTCAAAGGGTGCCTTGCACAGGGCTATTCTAAGGAGGAGGCCCGGAAAAAAGCAGGGAAATACTGTGCTGCTCCGGGAACAAGCGAACATGAGCTGGGGCTGGCAGTGGATGTTGTTGATATCAACTATCAAGTCTTGGATTCGTTGCAAGAAAAGACCGAGGTGCAGCAATGGTTAATGAAAAACAGTTGGAAATATGGATTTATCCTGCGGTATCCATCGGATAAAAGTGATATTACGGGTATTTCTTATGAGCCGTAGCACTATCGCTATGTGGGAAAAGAAGCGGCTGCAATTATTTACGAAAAAGGCATCTGTCTGGAAGAGTATTTGCGTAACAACGGTTCATTATATTAAACTGCTGGAAGCCTCTGGTGGAGTAACCGAAGCTACGGTGACGGAAATAGCCGTAGCCGGGGTGGATTTTATTTCCGTGGGAGCGCTGACCCATTCGGTCAAAGCCCTGGATCTGAGTCTCGATATCGGCAGCGTCAAGGAAATAAAGAAAGAAGTCTAACCATTTTGCTGAGTGCAATATAAAGTTTAATCTGGTTTACGCCGGAGTTTCAGCGAACTCGCGGAACCCGTGGGTTTCTTTTAATCTGCCTTTGATGCCGTATTTTAGACAGTTTTCCTGCAAAAGAGCGGCAGCCTGGTTTTCGTTGCAAAGATGCGCCAGGAGGGCGGAAACGCTGGCGGCCAAGCGGAAGTAATGCTGACGGTTAACCAAAAGACCCTGCCGGGTAATGACTTCCTGAATAATCGCTTCCCGGCTGCGGGGAAACTGGATGATTTGTTTTAAGAGATTTATAAGGGAGAAGAGCATTGCCTGGTTAATGCTGACTAAATCGGAGACCTGATCGGATAAGCCCCCATGGGAAAGGTAAAGCAGGGAGGCCTTATCCTTTTTTAATTTGGCGAGCGTGTCAAGCTGTTGGCCGGGGTCGGCCAGGTAGAGAAATGGGTTGGTGCGCAGGATCTCTGGCGCGATCAGGCTGTCCCCCACAAAAAGCACGTTGTCTGGGGTCCTCAGGCCTAAGTGTCCCAAGGTGTGGCCTCCCAAATTAAGCACTTCAAAATCGTCCCCGTTGATGGTCAAGAAACCCGGATTCGCGTGCCAGATATCGCTCGCCGGGGAGTCCAAAGCCAGGTTAAATTTGTTCTGTAACAGTTTTAAGGGGTAAGCTCCATAAAGGACATAGGGATTTAACATGGGCTGCTGCAGGAAAGCCGCTTCGATTGCCGAGGCGTAGATGCGGCAGCCACTTATTTTTTGGAGAAACTGGTTGCCGCCGCAGTGGTCGGCATGGGCATGGGTGT